>NZ_VIGC02000009.1 GCF_006569185.2 Litorilinea aerophila
GGCACTACCTCTGGTGGAAACCATCGGCGAATTTCTGCCGGGATTTACTAGAGCACTCATGCATAGCACCCGGGAGGCCGACTTGCCCCCGGGTGTTTTGATTGGCAGCCGCTTCCGGCTGCCTGTGATACAATCCAGGTAGGCAGGCCACTGGCGACTATTTTGAGTCTCAGATAGCCCGGAAGTCGCTCTGCATGAGACCGTGGCCGGCCTTGGGTCGATGGTTGAACTCATCGGCTGGCACATCGACAGCGCTGGATAAAAATTCTGTGTTCGTCTGTGAAATCTGTGGATGGATCTTTGGCTATCCTGTGGGGAGGGGAGCATGCCGCGGCAACGCCAGGAGGCCGTGTCCGAGCCGGTCATGGCCCTGTGGCAATCGGTGCCCTATTTTGAAGGCCTGGATCCCCAGGTGATCCAGGAGCTGGCCCAGGCGGCCGTGCGCCATGCCTGCCCGGCCGGCCACATGATCTTCACCGAGGGGGAGCCGTCCACCGGCCTCTATCTCATTGAAGCCGGCACGGTCAAAATCAGCCGCTTTTCCAGGGAAGGCCGGGAGCACATCCTCCACCTGTTGAACCGGGGAGACACCTTCAACGACGTGGCCGCGCTGGACGGCGGCCCGAACCCGGCCACGGCCACCGCCTTCACCGACGCGGTGGTCTGGCATCTGGACCGGGGCTCGCTGCGGCAAGCCGTGGACCGGCACCCGGCCCTGGCCTGGGCCCTGATCGAAAGCATGGCCCGCCGTGCCCGCTACCTGCTGGGGCTGGTGGAAGACCTCTCCATGCGCAACGTCCGGGGTCGGCTGGCGCGCCTCCTCCTGGAGGAGGCCAGCCGCCATGAGGCTGACCAGGTTCCCCGCCTGTTGACCCAGGAAGAGATGGCCAGTCGGCTGGGCACCGTGCGGGAGGTGGTCGGCCGTGCGCTGCGGAGCCTGGCCGCGGAAGGCCTGATCGAATTCGACCGCCATCGCATTGTCATCCTGGACGCCGCCGGCCTGGCCCGGGAGGCCGAAGCCTGATTCCAGGCCCCCTTTAACCGGATCTTTACGGTTTGTCCCAACGCCGTTAACTCCATTAGAATAAGGTAATCCTGTGTCCATCCCCCGTGACACCCCGCTTTGCCGCGCCACCCTTTGAACGTGGCGCTGTCCTTGCCATCCTGCCGGGGCTGCGAGCATCCCCTGTACCCGTCCGCCGGCAGCCAGACCACGGCAAAAGTTCCACAGCACGACCTCTGACAGGGATCGTTCGACGGGTTTCCATCATCGTGAACTTCTGGCGATCTGGCCAGAAATGTCAACGGGTTCCAGCATCAAGGAGTCATAAGCCATGCGGCGTCCTCGCTTATATCCATCCCTACTCCTGTATGCCCTGCTGCTGAGCGGGCTATTCCTGGCCGTGGCCCCGTCGGCCCTTTGGGCCCAGGCCAGTGACCTCTTCATCTCTGAATACATTGAGGGCTCTTCCAACAACAAGGCCATCGAGATCTACAACGGCACCGGCGTGCCCGTAGACCTGGCCGCGGGCAACTACAGCATCCAGATGTACTTCAACGGCAGCACCAGCCCCGGCCTCACCATCGCCCTGACCGGCGTGGTGGCCGACGGGGACGTCTACGTGCTCGCCCACAGCAGCGCCGATCCGGCCATCCTGGCCCAGGCGGACCAGACCAACGGCAGCGGCTGGTTCAACGGTGACGACGCGGTGGTGCTGGTGAAGAACGGGGTGGTCATCGATGCCATCGGCCAGATCGGCTTCGACCCCGGCTCCCAGTGGGGCACGGGCGATACCTCCACCCAGGACAACACCCTGCGTCGCAATCCCACCGTCTGCGCTGGCGACACCAACCCCTATGACCCCTTCGACCCAAGCCTGGAATGGACCGGCTATCCCCAAAACACCTTCGACGGCCTGGGGAGCCACGTGGCCCAGTGCGGCGGCGGTGGGGATACGCCCCCGACCGTGGTCGCGGTGAGCCCGGCGGATGGCGCCATCGGTGTCCCGGCGGACGCCAACCTCACGGTCACCTTCAGCGAAGATGTGACCGTCTCCGGCATCTGGTACGCCATCACCTGCAGTGTCAGCGGCGCCCATTCAGCTACGGCCACGGGCGGCCCCCAGAGCTTCACCCTGGACCCGGACAGTGACTTCGCCCCGGGCGAAAGCTGCACGGCCACCCTCTTCGGGAGCCAGGTGATAGACCAGGATGGCACCCCCGACCCCATGGCCGCCGACTTCTCCTGGAGCTTCACGGTGGACAACTTCGGCACCTGCCAGGACGGCCAGGCCACGCCCATCCACGTCATCCAGGGCAATGGCCCGGCCAGCCCCCTGGATGGGACCCCGGGCGTGGTCATTGAAGGTGTGGTGGTGGGCGACTTCCAGGGCCCCTCGCCCAATCTGCGGGGCTTCTACGTTCAGGAAGAGGACAGCCAGGCCGACGGCGACCCGGCCACCTCGGAAGGTATTTTCGTCTTCGATCACGGCCTGGGTGTGGATGTGCAGGTGGGCGACCTGGTTCGGGTGCGGGGCACGGTGAGCGAATTCTTCGACCTGACCGAGCTGGCCAGCATCGACCGGGTGGACATCTGCGCCAGCGGCCAGCTGGCCGCGGTGAGCCCCACCCCGGTCACCCTGCCGGTGGGAGACCTGGCGGACTGGGAGACCCTGGAGGGCATGTGGGTTGTCTTCCCCCAGGAACTGACCGTGACCGAGCACTTCAACCTGGGCCGCTTCGGTGAAGTCCACCTCTCCAGCGGCGGCCGGCTCTTCCAGCCCACCCACCTGGTGCCGCCGGGCGCCCCGGCCCTGGCCGCCCAGGCCGCCAATGATCGCAACCGCATCGTCCTGGATGACGCCAGCACCGCCCAGAACCCGGATCCCATCCCCTACCCGGCCCCTGGCCTGAGCGCGGCCAACACCCTGCGGTTGGGCGACACGGTGACCGGCCTGAGCGGCGTGTTGGACTACCGCTTCAGCCTCTACCGGGTGCAGCCGGTGGCCCCCGTGAGCTTCACCCATGCCAACCCGCGTCCCCCAGCACCGGAGCCGGTGGGCGGCACCCTGAAGGTGGCCAGCGCCAACCTGCTCAATTACTTCGTCACCATCGACGATGGCAGCAACAACTGTGGCCCCAGCGGCGGCCTGGAGTGCCGGGGGGCGGACAGCACCTTTGAGTTCCAGCGGCAGCGGGCCAAGACCGTCAGTGCCCTGGCCGCGCTGGACGCCGACATCATCGGCGTGGTGGAGGTACAGAACGACGACGGCGCTGCCCTGGCGGACCTGGTGGCCGGCCTGAACGACGCGCTGGGGCCGGGTACCTACGCCTACATCGACACCGGCGCCATCGGCACCGATGCCATCAAGGTGGGCCTGATCTACCGGCCGGCCACGGTCACGCCTGTGGGGCCCTTCGCCATCCTGGACTCCAGCGTAGATCCGACCTTCATCGACACCAAGAACCGGCCGGTCCTGGCCCAGACCTTCCAGGAAAACACCAGCGGCGAGCGCTTCACCGTGGCCGTCAACCACCTCAAGTCCAAGGGGTCGGACTGCAACGACGTGGGCGATCCGGATCTGGGGGACGGCCAGGGCAACTGTAACGGGACCCGTACGGCCGCGGCCACGGCGCTGGTCAACTGGCTGGCGACCGACCCCACCGGCAGCGGCGATCCGGACTTCCTGATCATTGGCGACCTGAACGCCTACGCCATGGAAGATCCCATCACGGCTATCAAGGCGGCGGGCTTCACCAACCTGCTGGAAGCCTTCATGGGCGTCGACGCCTATTCGTACGTTTTCAACGGCCAGTCGGGCTACCTGGACCACGCGCTCGCCAGCGCCAGCCTCACGCCCCGAGTCACCGGCGTCACCGAATGGCACATCAACGCGGACGAGCCCCGGGTGCTGGACTACAACGTGGAGTTCAAATCGCCGGGCCAGGTGGAGAGCCTCTACAGCCCCGAGCCGTACCGGATGGCCGACCACGATCCCCTGCTGGTCGGGCTCTGCCTGGACGCCACGCCGCCGGTGTTGACCGTGACGGTGGATCCGGCCCAGCTCTGGCCGCCGAACCACCAGTACGTGACCGTCCACGCCAGCGTTTCCGCCAACGAAGACGCGTCCATCACCCTGGTCTCCGTGGTCTCCAGCGATCCGGATGACGGCCTGGGCGACGGGGACACCCCCAACGACATCGTCATCGTGGACGACTACACCTTCCAGCTCCGGGCGGAGCGCAGTGGTGGCCAGGAACGCCGATATACCATCACCTACCAGGCCGTGGACGCCTGCGGCAACCAGAGCCAGGCCTCGGCCCGGGTGATCGTGCCGCCCAATCAGGGCAAGGGGAAGCAGGGCGCCCAGGTGGGTGGAGCCTCTGGAGAAGCAGGCATCCAGGAAGGCCAGGACTCCCACAGCATCTTTCTGCCCCTGATCCGGCATTAGGGTCTATTGCGGCGTATTTTTGTCGGTGGACAATCCAGACTTCCGGCGTTAGAATGGAAGCCATCATCGCAGCAGACAAAGCAGCCGCCTTTCGCATCATCTTCAATCAAAGGGAGTCCAGATTATGAAATGGTCAAGGGGTATCATTGCCTCTGCCATCGCCATTTTGGTGATTGGCGGGGTGGCCCTGGCCCAAAACGGCAACGGGGATGCCACCTACACCGGCTGTCTCACCGAGGCTGGTGAGTTGATCAAAGTTGCCATTGGGACAGAGCCACGGGAAGCGTGTGCAGAAGGGGAAACCCAGATCAGCTGGAACGCCACCGGTCCCCAGGGCGAACCGGGGCCCCAAGGTGAACCCGGGCCGCAGGGTGAACCGGGCCCGCAGGGTCCTCCCGGGCCGCAGGGCGAACCTGGCCCACAAGGCCCTCCTGGACCCCAGGGTGAGCCCGGTCCGCAAGGCCCTCCTGGGCCGCAGGGCGAACCGGGGCCGCAGGGCGAACCTGGCCCTCAGGGTGAGCCGGGCCCTCAGGGTGAACCCGGGCCACAAGGGCCTCCCGGACCGCAGGGCGAACCTGGCCCGCAGGGTCCTCCTGGGCCACAAGGTGAACCTGGCCCACAAGGCCCTCCCGGACCGCAGGGTCCCCAGGGTGAGCCTGGGCCTCAGGGTCCTCCGGGCCCCCAGGGTGAACCAGGTCCCCAGGGCCCTCCCGGCATGTCCGGCTATGAGATTGTGACTATCACCAGCAGCTTCCACATTCTGCCGGAGCCCAACGTCAACTATGCCTTTGACCGGGTCCGCTGCCCGAGCGGCAAGAAAGTGGTGGCGGGTGGATATCAGCTGCCGTCGGATCAGAGCCTGACCGGCCTGGAGATCCTGCCCGAGGGCTCCTATCCGGACAGCGATAGCAGCTGGCAGGTCCGCTTCCGCAACCAGGGCAGCGGGATCGCCCAGTTCGACGCCATTCTCTACGCGGTCTGCGTGTTCGTCGAGTAACGTCGCCGGCCACGGATCTGCGCCACCTGCGAAATCTGCGGATCCCCTCCCGCATCTCCACGCCCCGTTCCGGGAAGTGCCCCGGAGCGGGGCGTGATGGTTCTGGCACTCCCTCCTTCCGCCAGGCCAGATAGCTCTCCCCTTCTCCCATCCCCTTTCCACATCTCCTTTCCACATCTCCTTTCCACAACGGTGTAGCCGCATCTCCCCTGCAATGAGACTTTAGTCGCAGCCCCACCAGAGCCCCTCTGTTACCCTGGAAATACAGTAAATTCCGGCAGAAATTCGCCGATGGTATCCACCAGAGGTCGTGCCGCCGAATTCCTGCCGTGGTATTTACGCCAGACTGTCATAGCCAACAGCGCAATCGAAGGCGCTTTTCCAGCAGGCTCAGTCCATGGACCGGCCAGGATGAATGCCCATGTCTCAAGATCCACTCCCCCAAATCGACCGTGACCTGTGCACCGGCTGCCGCCGCTGCGTCGAAGTCTGCCCGACCCAGGCACTGGACCAATTTTTGGGCAAGGCATACCTGCGCTTTCCCGAAGCCTGCACCTATTGCACAGCCTGTGAGGACCTGTGCCCGGAAGGCGCCATCGCCCTGCCTTTCCTGATTGTGTTGGCCCAACCACCCGGCACCGGGTGTTTTTCCAAACCACGTTAACATATCTGACTCAATAAGACAGGAGCGAAAAAGCATGAAACGACTCGTGTATCTCTCCCTGATCTTGCTCCTGCTGGCCGCCACCTTCGCTGCGTGCGGCCGCAGGCGCGCAGAGCCTACGCCAGAGCCGGTCAGCGTGGAGGCGGGGCTGCCGACCTCAGCCATGGAGATCGCCAATGCACGGGGCCTGACGCCCGAAGACATCAACGCCGCGCTCAAGACCTACGTGCCCAGCGGCAAGTGGGACGACTACCTGATGTTCACCTCGGGCGGCCACTCGGGCCAGCTCATCGTCATCGGCATCCCCTCCATGCGCATCCTCAAGAACATCGCCGTCTTCACGCCCGAATCCTGGCAGGGCTACGGCATCGGCGGCTCGGAGAGCGAGGCCATCCTGAACGCCGGTAACGTGCGAGGGCGCACCATCCGCTACGGCGACACCCACCACCCCGCCCTCAGCGAAACCGGCGGCGACTACGACGGCCAGTTCGTCTTCATCAACGACAAGGCCAACGCCCGCATCGCCGTGGTCGACCTGCGAGACTTCGAGACCAAGCAGATCGTCAAGGATCCCAACCTGATCAGCAACCACGGCTCCACCTTCGTCACCCCCAACACCGAGTACGTGGTCCAGGGCAGCCAGTACGCCACGCCCCTGGGCTGGGAATACGCGCCCATCGAAGAGTACAAAGAGAAGTACCGGGGCCTCATCACCCTCTGGAAGTTCGACCGGGAAAAGGGCCGCATCGACGTGGAGAATTCCTTCAGCATCGAGGTCCCCCCGTACTGGCAGGACCTGTGCGACGCAGGCAAGCTAGAGAGCGAAGGCTGGGCCTTCTGCAACTCCTTCAACTCTGAAATGGCCACCGGCGGCATCGAAGAGGGCAACCCGCCCTTTGAAGCCGGTGCCAGCCAGCGGGACACAGACTACCTGCACATCTTCAACTGGCGGAAGGCCGCGGAGGTGGTGGCGGCCGGCAAGGCCGAGGTTATCAACGGCATGCAGGTCATCCGCATGCCGACCGCGGTGGAAGAGGGGATCCTCTACCTGGCGCCGGAGCCCAAGAGCCCCCACGGTGCGGACGTGACCCCCGACGGCAAGTACATCGTGGTCTCGGGCAAGCTGGATCCCCACGTGACCGTCTACTCCTTCGCCAAGATCCAGCAGGCCATCGCCGACCAGAACTGGGAGCTGGACGAGTTCGGCATCCCCGTGCTGGACTACGACGCCGTCCGCCATGCCCAGGTGGAGCTGGGCCTGGGTCCGCTGCACACGGTCTACGACGACAAGGGCTTTGCCTACACCAGCCTCTTCCTGGACAGCGCGGTGGCCAAGTGGAAGCTGGGCGGCGAGGATCCCGAGGCCTATCAACTGGTGGAAAAGCTGCCCGTCCAGTACAACATCGGCCACATCACCGCCGCCGAGGGTGACACCGTCAGCCCGGATGGACTCTACGTGGTGGCCCTCAACAAGTGGGCGGTGGACCGCTTCGCTCCCGTGGGGCCGCTGCTGCCCCAGAACGAGCAGCTCATCGACATCAGCGGCGACGCCATGAAGGTCATCTATGACATGCCCATGGGTATCGGCGAGCCCCACTACGCCCAGATCATCAAGGCCGACAAAATTCAGGCCTGGAACACCTACCCCGAGGTGGGCTGGGACCCGGTGGCCCAGGCGCCGTCCGAGTTCGCCACCAAACCGGGCGAAGAGCGCATCGAGCGCAACGGCAACCAGGTGGAGGTCTTCATGACTGCGGTCCGCTCTCACTTCACGCCGGAGCGGGTGATGGTCAAGAAGGGTGACCACGTGATCTGGCACATCACCAACATCGAAACGGCCCACGACGCCACCCACGGCTTCCAACTGGGTGGCCACAACGTGAGCCTGAGCCTGGAACCCGGAGAGACGGCCACCTTCGAGCTGGACGTGGACCAGGACGGCACCTTCACCTTCTACTGCACCGAGTTCTGCTCGGCGCTGCATCTGGAGATGGCCGGCTACCTGCTGGTGGAGCCGTAGTCGGGACAGGGCAAGCCCTGTCCGTGGGCGCAGCAAGAAGCGCCCCTACCTTTGGCTGAAACGTCGGAACAGATTCGCCACGTCCGACCCCGGTGGAGGGGCACGATGGCCCCTCCACCCCCTGCCGGGCCGCCGAAAAGGAGCAGGACAATGATGGCAGATCGGATTGAACAGATTCTCGGCCCCCGGATTCCACCGGAGGAGCTCCACGCCCATCGCAGCCGGTACCTGCTGCCCACCCTCTTTATGATGGCCGCAGCGGTGCTGCTCATCGCGTCCATCTTCATGCCCTACTGGTCGCTGACCCTCCACGCGCCCCAGTATCCCCAGGGGTTGACCATCCAGGCCTATCTCAACCGGCTGGAGGGGGATGTGCGGGAGATCGATGGGCTCAACCATTACATCGGCATGCGCCCCCTGAACGAGGCCGCCACCTTCGAGCGCTCCATCTCCATCATCGGCGTGGTCGCCATCGCCCTTTTGCTGCTGGCCACCGTCTTCGTCCACACCCGGTGGGCGGCCCTGCTGGCCCTGCCGGCGCTCCTCTTCCCCCTCATCTTCCTGGCCGACCTCCAGTACTGGATGGCCAATTTCGGCCAGAACCTGGACCCCAGGGCGCCCCTGTCCAGCAGCGTCAAGCCCTTCGTGCCGCCGGTGCTCTTTGAAGGGCGCATCGCCCAGTTTCGCACCTGGGCCGTGCCGGATGTGGGCCTGTGGATGGCCACCGCGGCCTCCGTGTTGATCCTCATCGGCCTCTGGTTCCACCGTCGGGCCTATAAGCCCCTGGTGGAGGCCCAGGAACACCAGCCGACATCAGCCCGGTGAGGAGGAGCATCATGCGTTGGCTCGTTGGCCTGGCCCTGCTACTGGCCGGCTTCGCCCCCAGGATGGCCGTGGCGGCAGACGCACCCTTCGACCTGCAGGCCGCCCTGGCTGCGGCCCAGCCAGGCGCCACCATCCAGATCCCGGCCGGGGTCTACCCGGGGCCCCTACACATCGACAAGCCTGTCACCCTGGAAGGCGTGGACTGGCCCATCATCCAGGGGGATGGCCAGGGCGACGTGATCACGGTGACCGCGGCCCACGTGACCCTGCGGGGCCTGGTCATCCGGGGCAGCGGCACCTCCCTGGATCGGGAAGACGCCGCCGTCACCGGCCTGGCCCCCTACCTGACGGTGGAGAACTGCCGCATTGAGGACGCGCTCTTTGGCGTGTACCTGAAGCAGGCATCCCACGGCATCATCCGCGGCAACGTGATCCAGGCCAAAGATCTGCCCATGGCCCGGCGGGGGGACGGCATCCGGGTCTGGTACAGCGATCATAGCCTCGTGGAAGGCAACACGGTCGTCGGCAGCCGGGACGTGGTTATCTGGTTCGCGCCGGACAGTGTCATCCGCCACAACCGGGTCTACGCCAGCCGTTACGGCCTCCACTTCATGTTCAGCGACAATCAAGTGGTGGAAGGAAACTTCCTCGCCGAAAATTCCGTGGGCGCGTTTCTCATGTACGGGCGGGGCCTGACCCTGCGGGATAACGTGCTCTACAACAACCGGGGGCCCAGCGGTTACGGGGTGGGCATGAAGGACATGGACGACGTCCACCTGAGTGGCAACCGGCTGGTGGCCAACCGAATCGGCCTCTACGTGGACAACTCGCCCCGGGAGCCGAACACCACCGTTACGGTGGTCGAAAATCTCTTTGCCTACAACGAGGTGGGGCTGATGTTGCTCCCCTTGACCCGAAACAATATTTATACCCGCAACATTTTTCTGGACAACGGCGAACAGGTGGCCGTGAACGGCGGCGGCCAGCTCAGCGGCAACGCCTGGTGGCAGGATGGGGTCGGCAACTACTGGAGCGACTACGCCGGCTTCGATGCCGACGGCGACCGGATCGGCGACATCCCCTACCAGTCCCAAAGCCTCTACGAAGACCTGATGGCCCAGATGCCGGAGCTGCGGCTGTTTCGGCTGAGCCCCGCGGCAGACGCCCTGGACCTGGCCGCCCGGGCTTTTCCGCTCTTCCAGCCCCGGCCCAAGCTGGTGGACGAGCATCCACTGATGGCGCCCCCTGCCCTGCCGCCCTCGTCTTACCTGCCGACGCCACGCCCAGGGATGGCTCTGGCGGCAGCCGGCGGCCTGCTGGGCCTGGCCCTGGTGTTGCTGGCGGCGGGGCTTTCCGCGCCATGGCAGAGGAAGGTGTACCTATGATTACCATCACTCGCCTGACTAAAAAATTCGGCCGCTTCACGGCTGTCCACCAGCTGGATCTCACCATCCCCGCCCACCAGGCCACCGCGCTGTGGGGTCCCAACGGCGCGGGCAAAACCACGGTCATCAAGTGTCTGCTGGGTCTGGTGCGCTATGAAGGGGAAATCCGGATCGACGGTCTGGACGCGCGGCGTCAGGGGGCCCAGGCCCGGCGCCGGGTGGGTTATGTGCCCCAGACCTGTGCCTTTTACGATGACCTGAGCGTGTTGGCCACGGTCCGCTTCTTTGCCCGGCTGCGGCAGGTGCCCGATACCCAGGCGGTGCCGGTGCTGGAACAGGTGGGCCTGCTGGAAGATGGGGAGAAGCCAGTGGCTGCCCTATCGGGGGGCATGCGCCAGCGGCTGGCCCTGGCCCTGGCCCTGCTGGGGGATCCCCCCATCCTGGTCCTGGATGAGCCCACCTCCAACCTGGACACCCACGCCCGCGCCCACTTCCTCCACCTGCTGGGCCGGCTGAAGGCCGAGGGCAAGACCATCCTCTTCACCTCCCATCGGCTGGAGGAAGTGGAAGAGCTGGCCGATCAGGTCGCGGTGATGGAGGCGGGCCGTCTGCAGTTCCTCTGCCCGGGCGACCAACTTGCCCGACGCCTGGGCCTGCAGGTCCAGATCAAACTGCGCATGCCCGGCCACGTCCTGGAAGAGGCCCTGGCCATCCTCCAGGCGGACGGCTTCCAGGCCCGCCGCAACGGCACCGGCCTGTTGGTGGCGGTCGCACCGGGGGAGAAGGCCCGGCCCATCCACACCCTCAGCCGGGCCCACATCCCGGTCATCGACTTTGAGATTGATTAGCGAGATTGATTCGGAGGTGAATGATGCGCGCCCAGCCCGTCTGGACCCTGGCCCAAAAGGAGCTGTGGGACGCCCTGCGCAACCGCTGGTTCATCCTATATACCCTGGCTTTTACCCTGCTTTCCCTGGCCTTTTCCTACCTGGCCATGGCCGGCGCCGGGCTGGTGGGGTTTGCCGGATTTGGCCGCACCGGGGCCAGCCTCATCAACCTGGTCCTGCTTATGATCCCCCTGATGGCCCTGACCGTGGGCGCCCAAAGCCTGGCCGGGGAACAGGAACGGAGCACCCTGGCCTACCTGCTGGCCCAGCCCCTGAGCCGGTTGGAGATTTTCCTGGGCAAATACCTGGGGCTGAGTCTGAGCCTGCTGGCCTCCCTGGCCCTGGGCTTCGGCCTGGCCGGCCTGCTCCTGGCCCTGGGCGGCGTGGCTGCCTCCGACCCCATGGGCTACATCCACCTGGTGCTCCTGGCCTTCCTGCTCAGCCTGGCCATGCTGGGCGTGGGCCTGCTCACTTCGGCCCTAAGCCGGCGGGCCTCGGTGGCCGTGGGCGTGGGACTGTTCCTCTGGCTGCTCTTCGTCTTCCTGGGCGACCTGGGCATGATGGGCACTGCGCTGGTGTTGCGTCTTCCGGTGGATGGCCTCTTCTGGCTCTCCCTGACCAACCCGCTGCAGGTCTTCAAAATAGCAGCCATTCTCAATATCCAGGCGACCCTGGATGTTCTGGGGCCGGCGGGCATCTTCGCCATGCAACGCTATGGTCAGGCACTTTCCTGGATGTTGCTGGGCGTCCTGGCCGGGTGGGCAGTGGTGCCGGCCCTGGCCGCGTACTTCTGCTTTGCCCGCAAGGGGGATCTGTAGGAAGAGAAGGGGCAAAAAATGCGCCAGATCGGGAAAATCCTCCTGCTGTTCCTGGCCCTGAGTGGGATCTTATCCGGCTGTGCCCGGGGCTCCGCCGAACCGGCGCCGCCCGAGATCCGCTACGGTGAAGACATCTGCCAGGAGTGCCAGATGATCATCAGCGATCCCCGCTTCGCAGCGGGCTACGCCTACGAGCTCGGGCCCGGCCGCTACCAGAGCCTGGCCTTCGACGACATCGGCGACATGTTGGCCCACGCGGCCCGGCACCCGGAGCATGTCATTGTGGCCTGGTATGTCCACGACTACCACAGCCAGGAGTGGCTAGACGCCACCCAGGCCATCTACGTCCGAAGCAGTGCCCTGCACACGCCCATGGGCCACGGCCTGGCCGCCTTTGCCGATCGCGCGGCGGCAGAGATATTGGCCGCTGAGCGAGAAGGGGAGCTGCTGACCTGGGAAGAGCTGGTGGCTGGCCTGGCCCGGCCGCACCCCAGCTCGCCCCACGGGGAAGCACACGCCAAATAAGAAGGGCAGCCCCGACGTTGCCCTCTGTCGCCGTGGGCTACGGGGCTGCGCCGGAGAAATATTGAGCTTGCCTGTAGAACGCACGAATGACCGTCTCAACATCGTGACCGTCTCAACATCGTGACCGTCTCAACATCGTGACCGTCTCAACATCGTGACCGTCTCAACATCGTGACCGTCTCAACATCGAGTCAAACCCATCGAGTACAGGAAGAAGGAAGCAAGACCATGCGCAAACGCACGCTGTTTCTGAACACCCTGTTGCTGTTCGCCCTGCTCCTGACGTCCTGTGGTGGTGGGCGGGCTGAACCCACGGCCACGCCCGTCCCCCCCACCGCCACCCCGGAGCCGGTGGCCCAGGGCGATCCGGCCAAGGGGAAGGAGCTTTTCGCCCAGACTTGCGCGGCCTGCCATGGCCCGGCCGGTGAGGGCGTCCAGGGGCTGGGCAAAGACATGACCCAGAGCGAGTTCATCGCCAGCCTGTCCGACGCGGAGCTACTGGACTTCATCAAGAAGGGCCGCGCCCCGGACGATCCGCTGAACACCACGGGCGTGCTGATGCCGCCCAAAGGGGGCAACCCGGCCCTGACCGACGAGCAGTTGATGGATATCATCGCCTACATTCGCACCATCCACCGGTAACGTGACCGGAAAGGCATCGACCATGGCAGACGTTGGACAATTAAACATCCACAGCTACAAGAACCTGCGCAGTCAGGAGATTCAACAGGTGCCCCTTTTTCAGCACGAAGAGCTGCATGCCGAGCTCCTGGTCATTCCCCCGGGCCAGAGCATCGGCCGCCACAGCCACCCGGATCGCCACGAGCTGCTGGACGTGGTGGAAGGAAGCGGAACCATGGAGGTCGGCGGGCTCGTGTGCCGGGGCGCCCCGGGCAAATGCCTGTTCGTGCCGGCGGACACCCCCCACAGCCTGCACAACGACACAGAGCGGCCATGGGTACTCCGGGTGACCTATCAAGAGCGCCTGTTCCCCCGGCACCTGGGGCGGCTGGTGGTCCGGGCCCTTCGGGGCCGCCTGACCCGCTGGCTGTGAGCCCAGGTGATGGCGATGGTTGAAGGTAGCAGGATAAGGCCGCAAGAAAGGGAAAAGCCATGCAGCCCAATTCGACAAAGCCGGCACAGCCGGCCGTGCCCTTTACCCTGATCCAGGATCTGACGGAGGCGCTGCCGCCCCTCACGGCAGACACCATCGTCAGCCGCACCCTGTACAAAGACCGCCAGATGCGGGCCGTCCTCTTCGGCTTTGCCCCCGGCCAGGAGCTGTCGGAGCACACATCCACCATGGCCGCGGTGCTCCAGGTGCTGGAGGGGACGGCCACCCTCACCCTGGGAGAAGAGGAGATAGAGGCACGGCCCGGCACCTGGGTCCACATGCCCCCCGGCCTGCCCCACAGCGTCCGGGCGGGCGAGGCACCGCTGACCCTGCTGCTGGTGATGTTCCGCCCGGAGAAGGAGGGCCCTGATGACCCGGCCGCCTGAGATCCACCGTCCCGGCGGGCCGTCGAGCCGGGCGCTGCTGCCGGGCATCCTGGTCGGGGGTGCGCTGCTGCTGGCCCTGTGGAGTGGACTGATCCGCCTGGGCTGGCCCCTGCCGCCCCTGCGGCCGACGCTGCCCATGGCCCACGGCCCGCTGATGGTGGGGGGTTTTCTGGGCGCGCTGATCAGCCTGGAGCGGGCCGTTGCCCTGGGACGGCCCTGGGGCTATGGCGCGCCCGTGGCCGCCGGACTGGGCGCGCTGCTCCTGGCCCTGGGACTTCCCGGCTGGCCGGGCCCCCTGTTGATCAGCCTGGGCAGCGCGCTCCTCCTGGCCCTGATGGGGTCCATCGTCCGTATCCATCCGGCCATCTTCACCTGGACCCTGGCCGCGGGGGCGGCGTCCTGGCTGGTGGGGAACCTGTTCTGGCTGGCCGGTTGGCCCATCTATGGGGTGGTGCTCTGGTGGGCCAATTTCCTGATTCTGACCATCGCGGGGGAGCGGCTGGAGCTCAGCCGGCTGTTGCGCCCGCCGGTGGGGGCCCAGGTGGCCTTTGTGGTCACGGTGGCTTTGATGATGGGGGGCAGCGCCATGGCCCTGGGCCAGGCCGACCTGGGCGTGCGACTGGCTGGCCTGGGCATGGTGTTGCTGGCGCTGTGGCTGTGGCGCTTTGACATCGCGCGGCGACGTCTGGGCGCGGGTGGGCAGGCCCGCTTCATCGCCCTCTGCCTCCTCTCGGGCTATGTGTGGCTGGGGGTGGCCGGCCTGTTGGGCCTGGCCTATGGCGGCGTGATGGCCGGCCCGGCCTACGACGCCTGGCTCCATGCCCTCTTTCTGGGCTACGTCTTCACCATGATCTTTGGCCACGCACCCATCATTTTGCCCGCTGTGCTGGGGCTGCCGGTGCAGTATCGGCCCCGCTTCTACGTTCACCTGGTGCTGCTCCACCTCAGCCTGGCGCTGCGCGTCGCCGGTGATGTGATCCTCTGGTGGCCGGGCCGTCAGTGGGGCGGTCTGCTCAACGTGCTGGTCGTGCTCCTCTTTCTGGGCAACACCCTCTCCACCTTGCCCATTTGCGCAAATGGACTGCGCCGGCTATCATCGACCTTGACACGACGACAACCGGATCCATCGAAACCATAAAACGGGTGCGTCCATGCCTCCCATCACCCGCCTGTTCGTCAAGACCGCCCTGGTCTACTTTGTCATTGCTCTGCTCACGGGGTTGGCCCTGGCAGCCAACAGCCGGGTTCCCCTGCCCCAATTTGTGGGTCTGTTGAACCCGGTCTATTTTCACCTCTTCATGGTGGGCTGGGTCACCCAGCTCATCATCGGGGTGGCCTATTGGATGTTCCCCAAGTACTCTCGGGAGAAGCCCCGGGGCCACGACTGGCTAAGCTGGTCGACCTACGGGCTGTTGAATACCGGGCTGATCTTACGCATCTTTGCCGAACCGGCCACCGTCCTGGTGCCAGGCTCGTTCTGGGGGACGCTGCTGGCTCTTTCCGCCACACTCCAGTGGCTGGGGGGCATGGCCTTCGTGGCCAACACCTGGCCCCGGGTCAAGGAGAAGTGAGATGCCCCGGCTGAGCTGCTGGTTCATCCGTGCTGCGCTGATCCACCTGGCCCTGGGCTTCACCTTCGGGGCTCTGCTCCTCTGGAATAAGGGCCTCCCCCTCCATCCCCTACTCTGGCTTCTGCTGCCCGCGCATATCGAGTTCCTGCTGCTGGGGTGGACGGTCCAGCTGGCCCTGGGCGTGGCCTTCTGGATCTTGCCCCGCTTTCAGGTCTCGCGCGGCGACGTCCGGCCCGCGTGGCTGGCCTTTGTGTTGCTGAACGCGGGCGTGTGGCTGGTGGGGCTGGCTCCCTTCCTACCCCAGCTCCCCTGGTTGACCCTGGCCGGCCGCACGGCGGAGGCCGGATCCGCCCTGGCTTTCACCTGGCACGCCTGGCCCCGCATCAAACCGCCGGGTGGATGAAATGCCGCTCCTTGGAACTCAGGATGGATTGCCGCGGCCTGGCCATCTGGCGCCCGCGAGGCCGCAGGTCCCGTTTCCATACGGGACAGCCTCCATGCGGTATGAAAACCGCACCGACTGGCCAACAATCGGGGACGCACCCCTGCCCCTGGGCCGGCCTTGAAGGGAGGCACTGGGTGCAGTATACTGACCGTATAACGCAAGGAGAGGGGCGTCCACAAAGGACGGTGATCATGGGTGAGACAGAAGATCGTCTGCAAGCACTGGTGACCTACTTCCAGGGTCAGCCGGATGTCCGCCTCATTTACCTGTTCGGATCCCATGCTCGCCAACAGGCACGCCAGCAGAGTGACCTGGACATTGCCATCCTGTTGGATGAACGGGATCGCACACCCTTCGAATTATTGGAACGTCGCCTGGATCTCACAGCACGTGCAGCGGAGATCGTACGGGGACCGGTGGACGTGGTCCTCTTGAATCGCGCTTCCCTGCTGCTGCAAGGGCAGGTTTTGAAGGAGGGGCGTCTCCTGTACGCGGCCGATAAAGCGACCCAGGTAGAGTACGAAGCCCGCGCCCGGGCCCTCTATTTCGACTTCCTGCCCCGTCTGCGCCAGCACCGGGAAGCGCTGTTGAAGGCAGCGCGGGAGGGGAAACTTGGCCGATCAAATTAATGCCCCCTGGATGATCTTATTATCTTTGTTCAAGCTGTTTTACGACATATAGAGGAAGGGTAGCCGGGGATAGCAATGTCATCACCCAAGCACCCCACGCAGCCAGGGCCACCGGGACGCTCCCCCACGCGGCCAGGCGCAGCCAGCTCCCCGCGGCGATGCCGGTCCACGCCCCAAAACCCAGCCCCAACAACGCAACCAGCATGAGGCTGATGCCGCCACTCCACAGCAGGTAGATCCCTCCTTCCAGACGCCGGAGCTGCGCCGGCCAGGCGTTGGCCCACAGCCCCAAGAGCGCGCTGCTCACCCAGCCCAGGAGCAGATTGTGCAGGAAGAAGATACGCAGTTGGGTGCCCACGCTCCAGGCCCAGAAGCCGGGCCAGAGCACGACCAGGGCGCTGAGCCCATGGATGGCCAGAAAAATCAGCCCAAAACGGGTGAGCCGTGGTAGCGCCCGGCGATACTGCCAGAGCCAGCGCCCATGCCAGGCCAGGAAAAAAGCCGCCGCCAGGTTGGCCAGGGCGCCGATCCAAAAGACCCCGTCGGGCACCAGGGAAGGCGTCACGCCCAGAACAAAGGTGGGCGTCACCGCGATGGCCAGGCTCTGGGTGGGCAGCCAGCGGGGGAGGGCACAACCGCGGCGGCCCAACTCTGTCCACAACAGACCCAACAGGGCCAGGTTGAACCAGCCCACGGCAAACAGGTCCAAAAACAGGTGCAGGAAATAGGGCTGAAGCGTGGCCTCGACGGCCGACAACGCAGGCATGGCGGCCAGTCCTCCGGCACCGGCTGAAGCCAACAACAACAGCACCAGGGCCCAGTCCCAAAGCTGTAGGGGAACCGACCGCGCAGGAAGCCGCCAGGTAGCCCGCGCATAGAGCCAGACAAACACAAACCAGCCCAGGCCGTTGAGGCCCGCCACCATCGCGCCCAGGGGCAGCTCCGACGATCCGACCCGGGTTGGGCCATATCCGTTCAGCCAAAAGGCCGGAAAGCTGAGCAGGGCCAACACGGCGCTGGCTCCCATCTGAAGGGCGACCCCGCGGGGAAGGGGGCGGCCTGTCAGTCCGGGCAATCTCTGCCAAATCAGGGCCATCAGGCCCAGGGTGACCCAGCCGAAGTACATCAGGTGGCTGTGGGCATGACGGACGGCGGTATAGTTTTGCGCCCAGGCAGGCATTCCCTGGTAGAGGCCAAAGCGCAACAGCACGCCGGTGCTGGCTGCCAGGGCTAGGGCGAAAAGGGCCACGCCCCCATAAGCGTGTAGCGATCCCTTCCCGGTTTCGATATTGACATCACGCCACGTCATTATCCACGCTCCATCTCTACGTCCGAATGTGCTTTCTTGGTCCATCTCCGGGGTCGACTCTACCACAGGCCGTCTTCCTGTACCGGGACTTTGGTCACGTTGAAGTCAACCGAAGCGCCGCTACGAGCTGCGCCTACGACGTGGGTACCGGCTTTCGTCGGGGCGGGCCGCCGTGCCCGCCTGCTGTCGCCAGCCCCCGCCGATCCGGCCGCCTCCGGCGGGCCAGAGACCCGCCCTACGTCCCCGTTGTGCCCAATCCGCGCGGGTGACGGCCTTTGCCGTAGGTGCGGTCTCCGGCCGCACAGGGTCGCCAGACCCAGGCAGGTGAAGGGACAGCGACGAAGCGCCGCTACGAGCGGCGCCTACGAGGAGGCGACCATCTCCTGCAGGGGCGGGCCGCCGTGCCCGCCCGCTATCGCCAGCCCCCCTGTTTTTGACAGGCAAGCAGACATCATACTATACTCCCCTATAGTATCCAGATCTGAACATGAGAACGATCATAGGAGAAGACGCCATGCCCATGTACGAGTTCATCTGTCAGGAATGCCAGCAGCCCTTTGAAAAGCTGCTGTCCATGTCCCGGGCAGACGAACCCCAGGTCTGCCCCACCTGTGGCAGCAAGCAGACCCAACGTCGCCTGTCCACCTTTGCCGTGGGTGGGGGCAGCACAGGCAGGACAGCCACGCCCCCGCGCACCAGTCCCTTCACCTGAGCAGGCGCGAGCTGCTGAGCAAACGGTCCGTTTGCCTTCAAAACATGGAGTTCACCATGAAAATTCGCTCTGAGATGACCCGGGAAGAGCTGCGCGTGCGGCTACGCCGGATCGAGGGTCAGGTGCGGGGGGTGCAGAAGATGTTGGACGATGACCGGGACTGCCGGGAGATCGTGCAGCAACTGAACGCCATTCGCGCGGCCGTGCAGAACGCCACCGGACACTTCGTCCAGAGCCACGCCCGGGAGTGCCTGTTGGCCGAGGTCGACGGGCCAACCCGGGCGGCCCTGGTGGAAGACATCCTGGCCCTGGTCACCCAAAACCCGTCCGCATCGTGAAGCCCCATCCCAGTGGCAAATCTGCGGTGGACCTGCTGCAAAAGGGGCCTATACCGATTGTCTTGGGAAGTGGCGTTCATGATTGCGTAGGTCCGGTTTCCATACCGGACCTACGCTGCCCCTGGATTAGACAATCGGTACTACCCGGGCGGAATCAATTCGATCTCGAATAGCTTGGGCCACAGCTTGCCCGTCACAAAGAGGCGTTTGGCCTCGGAATCGTAGGCAATGCCGTTGAGGACATCCACCGGCTGGCCGCGATCCGCCGGAGGGAGCAGGCCGGCCAGGTCCACCCAGGCCACCACCTGGCCACTGGCCGGATCAATGCGGGCAATCCGATCTGTCTGCCAGATGTTGGCATAGATCTCGCCCTCCACATATTCCAGCTCATTCAGGCGAGTCACAGGCTGCGCCCCGTCGCGAACCTCCACCTGCCGCACCACCTCCAGGGTGGTGGGCTCCAGGAAGTAGAGATTGGCCGTGCCGTCACTCATGATCAGGTGGGTGCCGTCCTGGGTGAGCCCCCACCCTTCCGTCGCATAGGCAAATTCTTCCAGCAGGGAAAAACTCTCCCGATCGTATACAAAGCCCACTCGAGCCTGCCAGGTAAGCTGGAAGATCCGGTCCTCCCAAAGGGCGATCCCTTCCCCGAAATATTGGTCGGGCAAATCCACCTGCTGGAGTACCTGGCCGCTCTCCAGCTCCACCTTACGCAGGCTGGACCGCCCCCGCAATCCGGTCCCTTCGTACAGGAAACCATCGAAAAAGACCAGCCCCTGGGTAAAGGCGTTGGGGTCATGGGGGTAGACATTCACCACCCGATAGCCGTAGACGGGCGTACCCGCGCCGGAGACAGCCCCGGCCGGAGTCGGCAGGGGGCTGACTGCGGCCGGCAACGGCGAGACCGGCGGGCTGGGCAGAGGGCTGGCCAGGGCCAGCGGGCTGGTTGAAGCGCCTGGCACGATCCCCACAGGCAGGGCCAACGGACTGCCGGCCTCTCCAGTTGCCTGAGAACGCCACTGGTTGCCCAGCCCCACCAGCGCGGCGAACACAACGACCACCAGGACGAGGCCCAGCAATAGACGAGTCAACGCAGAGTTGCCCATGGTCCTCCTCACTTCCCCCACTATACTCCATGCGGACGGATGGCGCCATTATCGGGCCAGTCTTCGCTTCCCACAAATTTCCCTGCCCCTGTGCTTCGTCCCAGGCTCCAGGGCCGTGTTACAATGGGAATGACAGGCTGAGGCCATCTCGCCTGCCCTGGCCCGAAGGGGAAAAATGAAGCCTACCCATGGGTGATGGCAGGAGCAGATGACGTTGAACCGATGGAAGAACACACGATGACCGACAGGGACAAAAGCCCATTCCAACAGGCCCGGGAGCGCATCCTGAACGCGGCCCTGGATATCTTTGCCCACAAGGGGTACCGGGACACCCAACTGGACGAGGTGGCCGCCCGGGCCAACACGTCCGAGGGCTCCGTCTTCTTCCATTTTGCCAGCAAGGAACAGATCTTCCTGGCCCTCATCGACCAGTTCGCCGACTCCCTGGAGCGGCACATCACCGAGGCCATCAGCCAGCGGGAACAGGGGATGGAGCGGGTACGCGCGGCTATCGAAGCCTGCCTCCAGACCTTCGGCCGCTACCGCTGGCCGGCCAAGATCCTGCTCATCCAGGCGGTGGGCCTGGGTGCCGTCTTCGAAGAAAAACGGGCCGAGGTCCACGAACGCTTCGCCGGCCTGATCGAGCAGTATCTCCAGGAGGCCATTGACCTGGGCCAGATCCAGCCCGTGGATACGGAAGTGACCGCCCACGCGTGGATGGGCGCCATCTAC
The DNA here is from genome assembly GCF_006569185.2 of Litorilinea aerophila. Classification (NCBI taxonomy): domain Bacteria; kingdom Bacillati; phylum Chloroflexota; class Caldilineae; order Caldilineales; family Caldilineaceae; genus Litorilinea; species Litorilinea aerophila. Next base: position 20,915 of record NZ_VIGC02000009.1, read on the forward strand.
AACCTGGTCATCCGCTGGCTCCAGACCGGCGAACCGGCGCCAGAACGCATCGTCCGCACCCTGCCGCCCCTGCTCCTGCGCAGCATCGGCTATCAGCCAGAGGACGAGGCGAAGGAGTAGCCATGACCCCACATCCACCCCGACCACCTCAGGCGGATCTCCCCTCCCCGGGCGTGGAATATCGGCCGGACTTCCAGGGACGGCTGATCAGCGCCTGTTGCCCGGCCGAAGGCATCGACATCTACACCTTCCTGCGCCACGGAGAGCAACAGCCCCGCTTCTACTGGCGGGACGGCAGCCAGGATATCCAGTTTGCGGGGGTGGGGGTCGCCCTCAGCCTGATGGGCTGGGGGGAGGGTCGCTTCCACCAGATTCAGCGTCAGGCCCGGAGCCTCTTCACCCAGGCCCTGGCCATGGACGAGGGGCCGTCCCTGGCCGCGCCCCGCCTTTTCGGCGGCTTCGCCTTTCGTCAGGACTTCGTGCCGGACTTCACCTGGGCGGCCTTTCATCCTGCCCATTTCATCCTGCCCCACTACCAGTTGGTCACCTGCCGCGGGGAGAGCTGGCTCACCATCAATGCCCTGCTTGCGCCAGGCGAGTCGGCCCGGGCACGCCAGCAGGCCCTCCAGGAGGCGCTGGCCGCCCGCTACCGCCTGCTGCGCAGCCTGCCAAAGGTCATCCCCGCACCGCCTTCGGCCCCCCAGGTGGAGGTGGATTATCCCCTGAGCTATCCCGCCTGGGCCGCCATGATCGAGGAGGCCCTGCGCCACTTTGCTGCCGGCCGGATGGACAAGGTGGTGCTGGCCCGGATATGCCAGGTGCGCAGCCCCACCCACCTGGACATCGACGCGGCCCTCTTTCACCTGGACCAACGCTACCCGGGATGTTACACCTTCCTGGTGGAGCCCCGGCCCCACCACGCCTTTTTCGGCGCGCCACCGGAGCTCCTGGTGGCCGTCCAGGGAAGCCGGCTCCAGACCATGGGGCTGGCCGGTTCCGCGCCCCGGGGGGCGACTCCCCAGGAGGATGAGGCCCTGGCCGCCGAACTGCTGGCTTCGGCCAAGGATCGCCACGAGCACGCCCTGGTGGTCCAGGCCATCCAGGAACGACTCGCGCCCCTGACCACGGCCCTGACCGCGCCCGCCACGCCCGAAATCATGCGGCTGAGCAACATCCAGCACCTTTTCACGCCCATCCAGGCGGAACTGCGCAGGCCGGACGGCGTTTTGCCCCTGGTGGAGCTCCTCCACCCCACGCCGGCCCTGGGCGGCTGGCCCCGAGACGCGGCCCTGGCCTTCATCCAGGAACACGAACAGACGCCCCGGGGCTGGTATGCGGCGCCGGTGGGCTGGATCGACCGCAACCTGGACGGCGCTTTCAGCGTGGCCATCCGCTCGGCTGTGGTCCAAAGGCGGCGGGCCTGGCTCTACGCCGGCGCAGGCATTGTGGCTGCGTCTCGCCCGGAACGGGAGTGGGAGGAGACAGGCTGGAAGTTTCGCCCGGTGCTGGAGGCGTTGGGGGTTTGGAGGGGTTAGGGGGATGGGGGATAAACAGTGACAAAACGAATTCATGCCAGGTACCATCCGCCCCGTGGAGTGCGTTTCAACGCCCTTGGGGTGTGCCAGCCGATGATTTCAATCATCGGCCCAAGGCTTCGTGATTGAAAAGGAGCGAAAGTAAAGTTGACGACAGCCGTGAACCCCAATGCCCTCTGGGCTGGGATCGTGGTGGAACAGCTGGCCCGATGCGGCCTGGAAGCCGCCTGCATCGCGCCCGGCTCCCGCTCCACTCCCTTGACCCTGGCCTTTGACCGCCACCCCGCCATCCAGGTCTACCTCCACCTGGACGAACGAAGCGCCGCCTTCTTCGCCCTGGGGTTGGCCCAGGCCACCGGGCGGCCGGTGGCCCTGGTCTGCACTTCCGGCACGGCCGCCGCCGAGTTCCACCCTGCGGTGGTAGAGGCGTACCAGGCCCAGATTCCGCTGCTGGTGCTCACGGCGGACCGTCCCCACGAGTTGCGGGAAAGCGGCGCCAACCAGACCATCGACCAGGTGAAGATGTACGGCGACCACGTGCTGTGGGCGATGGATGTGGCCCTGCCCGAGGCCGCGCCGCCGGCCGTGGCCCTGCGCAACCTGCGTACCCTGGCAGCCCGGGCCTATGCCTGCGCGGCCGGGCTCCGTTCCGGGCCGGTTCACCTCAACTTTCCTTTCCGCAAACCCCTGGAGCCCGCCTCCCCAGCCGCGTTCCAGGCGGTCGAAGAGCAGGTGGCGGCCCTTTTTGCCCAACCGCCTGGCGACCTGACGGTGGCACACGGTGAGATCCAGCCCACGCCGACCCAGGTGCAGCGCCTGGCCGAGGCCATCACCGGCGCCGAGCGGGGCCTCATCGTGTGCGGCCCTCGCCGGGCAGCCGCCGCCGGCCCGGACTTTGCCGACGCGGTGACGGCCCTGGCCCGGGCCAGCGGCTATCCCATCCTGGCCGACCCGGCCTCGGGACTTCGCTTTGGCCCCCACGTGGCCGACGCGCCCCTGGTGGGCGCGTATGACGCCCTGCTGGCCGCGGGCGACGTGCCCTGGCCGCCGCCTCAACTGGTACTCCGCCTGGGCGCGGTGCCCACCTCCGCTGCGCTCAACGCCTACCTGGAACGGGTGGCCGCGCCCACCGTTCACATCCGGTCCAGCGGTGTCTGGGCCGACGACAGCCACCTGGTGCACTCCTTTCTGCAGGCGGATCCGACCCTCACCTGTCGCAGGCTGGCGGCAGAGCTGTCCCCGCGGGGGCTGGGCGGGTGGGCCCAGGGCTGGCTGGCGGGTAGCCGGGCAGCTGGCCAGGTGCTGGCCGAGGCAGTTGAGCAGGGCGATTTTGAAGGGGCAGCCGTGGCCGCAGCCATCGACGGACTGCCTGCCGGGGCGAACCTCTTCGTAGGCAACAGCTTGCCCATCCGCCACGTGGACCGGTATGGGCTGCCCCGGCTGAAGCCCCTGCAGGTGTTCGTCAACCGGGGCGCCAGCGGCATCGACGGCATCACCTCCACGGCCCTGGGCGTGGCCGCGGCTGCGCCCGACCGGCCCACCCTGCTGATCACCGGCGACATCTCTTTCTACCACGACATGAACGGGCTGCTGGCCCTGGGCCAGTTTGGCCTGGGGCGCTTCGGCGTGGTCCTGCTGAACAACCGGGGCGGCGGCATTTTCCGCCGGCTGCCGGTGGCCCGCTTCGAGCCCAGTTTCACCCACCTCTTCCTGACGCCCCACGACCTGCGTTTTGAGCTGGTGGCCCAGCTATACGGCCTGGCGTATCAGCAGGTCGCGCCCGGGCCGGCCGTGGGCACCCAGGTGAGTGCCTGCCTGGCCGAGGCACGCCCCACCCTGATCGAAGTGCCCTGTGACAGTGCCCAGGACCTGGCGATGGGGCAGGCCATCCTGCAACGGGTGGCGAGGGTCGCCCTGCAGGTTGACGAGCGCCAGAACTGAACCGCTACCGACGGAATACGTGGACGAAGTAATCTGCAAGAGCCCTTATTTTTGGAAAATTTTGGGAAAAAGGAGCATGGGAGCACCATGGGCGAACCCCAGACGAACGAGCAACTGGCCGAAATTGCGGCCCAAAACCTGGAAAAACTGCTGGCCTCCAGCGGCATCGCCTGGCAGCAGGTGAAGGCATACAGCGACATCACCTACCACAAGGGAGAAGGCATCGCGCGCATCGCCTTCAACCGGCCCGAGGTGCGCAACGCCTTCCGCCCCCAGACCATCGACCAGATGATCGAGGCCTTTCGGGATGCCTGGATGGATGGCTCCATCGGTACGGTATTGCTGACGGGCAACGGTCCTTCGCCCAAGGACGGCGTCTACGCCTTCTGCTCCGGCGGCGACCAGCGGGTGCGGGGCCACGCCGGCTACGTGGATGACACCGGGCTGGCCCGGTTGAACGTCCTGGAGCTGCAGCGCATCATCCGCTTCATGCCCAAGGTGGTCATGGCCGTGGTGCCCGGCTGGGCGGTGGGCGGCGGCCACAGCCTCCACGTGGTCTGCGATCTGACCCTGGCCAGCAAGGAGCATGCCAAGTTCAAGCAGACAGACCCGGATGTGGCCAGCTTCGACGCGGGGTATGGCTCCGCGTACCTGGCCCGCCAGGTGGGCCAAAAGCGGGCCCGGGAGCTCTTCTTCCTGGGCAAGGTTTACTCGGCTGAAGAGGCGTTCCAGATGGGCATGGTCAACGCGGTGGTGCCCCACGACGAGCTGGAAAAGGTAGCCTGCGAATGGGCCAAAACCATCAACAGCAAGAGCCCCACGGCCATCAAGATGCTCAAATACGCCTTCAACCTGATCGACGACGGCCTGGTGGGCCAGCAGATCTTCGCCGGGGAGACCACCCGCCTGGCCTATATGACCGATGAAGCCCGGGAAGGTCGGGACGCATTCGTGGAGAAGCGGCGGCCCGAGTTCGAGAAATTCCCCCGCTGGCCGTAGGCCAGGGGCCGGGCAACTGTTGGCCGTTGCAGGTAATCCGGTCATTCGGTGACTCGGTTATTTGGTGATTCAATGACCCACCCTCCAATCACCCAATCACCCACTCCTCCACTCCACCAGCCCGTAGACTGGCTCCGCAGTCGGGCAGCGGTCACGCCGGAGCGGCCGGCCCTGTACTTTCGCGGGGAAGTCCTCCGCTACGGTGAGTTGGACCAACAGGTGGAAGGCCTGGCCGCGTCCCTCTGGCAGGCGGGCGTCCGGCCGGGTACCCGGGTAGCGGCTCTCCTGGCCAACAGCCCCGCCTACGTGGCCCTGATCCATGGGCTGGCCCGACTGGGCGCGGTGCTGGTTCCCCTCAACACCCGGCTGGTGGCCCACGAGCTGACCTGGCAACTGACCTTGACCGGGGCCGATTTTCTGGTGTCCGAAGACCAGCTGGCAACCGTGGCCGCGGCCGCCGCGCCCCCTGGCTGCCGCCGGCTGGATGCCCACACCCTGGTGGCACAGACCGCGCCGGCCGGAGAGAGGCCCTGGCAACAGGGGACCCCGTTGGACCAGGTCCAGGCCATCATCTTCACCTCCGGCACCAGCGGCCGGCCCAAAGGCGCCATGCTCACCTTCGGAAACCACTTCTGGAGCGCGACGGCCTCCCTCTACCGGCTGGGCCTCCGGGAGGATGACCGCTGGCTGAGCTGCCTGCCCCTCTATCACGTGGGTGGGCTGGCGGTGGTCTTCCGCTGCTGCCTGTACGGCATCCCCCTGGTGTTGCATGACCACTTTGAGGTGGACGCCTTCCAGGCCAGCCTGGAAGCCGATGGCGTCACCCTCACTTCCCTGGTGCCCACCATGTTACACCGGCTGCTCAACCGGCCGGGCGAAGGAGGCCCCCGGGGCGGGCTGCCTGCATCCCTGCGCCTGATTCTGCTGGGCGGGGCCGCGGCATCGGCCGAGCTGCTGGCCCGTTGTCGGGACGAGGGGATCCCCGTGGCCACCACCTACGGCCTGACCGAGGCCGCTTCCCAGGTGGCCACCCAACGCCCCGGGGACACCCTGCGCAAACCGGGCTCTGTGGGCCGCCCCCTGATGTTCACCAGGGTCCAGGTGGTGGACGAGGAGGGGAAAGTGCTGCCGCCCGGAGAGCCGGGGGAGATTCGGGTGCAGGGCCCCACCGTCATGGCAGGCTACTACCAGGATCCGGAAGCCACGGCCCGCGCCCTGCGGGATGGCTGGCTCCACACTGGCGACATCGGCTATCTGGACGGGGATGGAGATTTGTGGCTGCTCCAGCGGCGCAGCGACGTAATCGTCAGCGGCGGAGAGAACGTCTACCCGGCGGAAGTGGAAGCGGCCCTGCGCCAGCACCCCGCGGTGGAGGAGGCCTGCGTGGTGGGGATCCCCGACCCAGAGTGGGGACAGCGGGTGGCGGCCATGGTCCAGCTACGCCCCGGGCATCGGGTCACCGTGGCCGAGCTGGACGCCTTCCTGCGCCCCAGGCTGGCCGGCTACAAGCGTCCCCGCATTCTGACCTTTGTGGAAAGCCTCCCCCAGACCGCTTCGGGGAAAATTGCCCGGCGAACGGTGGCGGAGATGCTCCAGCGCCCCGGCCAGTGACAGGCCCACCGCGGCACGTTCAGATACCATGCCCTACGCGCAACTGGATGAGGTAACCTATCACTACGAAATGGCCGGACGGGGCCCTCTGCTGGTGCTGCTTCACGGCTTCACCGGGAGCGTGGACAACTGGCGGCCCCACTTCCCGGCCCTGGCCACGCGCTATCGGGTGCTGGCCGTGGACCTGCTGGGTCATGGCCGCACATCCGCGCCGGCCACGCCGGCCCGGTACGCCATGGATGCGGCAGCGGCCGATCTGGCGACCCTTCTGGCGCGGCTGGCACCCGAACCGGTTCACCTGCTGGGCTATTCCATGGGCGGACGGCTGGCCCTCTACGTCGCCCTGGCCTATCCGGCCCAGGTGAAGAGCCTCTACCTGGAAAGTGCCTCGCCCGGCCTGGAGGACGAGGAAGCCCGGCAGCAGCGACAGAGACAGGATGAGGCGCTGGCCGACCGGATCGAACGGGAAGGTGTGCCGGCCTTTGTGGACTTCTGGGAAGCATTGCCCCTGTTCGCCAGCCAGCAGCGGCTGCCCAATGATGTGCGGGACCGGCTGCGTCGGCAACGGCTGCAAAACCGGGCCCATGGCCTGGCCAACAGCCTGCGGGGGATGGGGACCGGGGTCCAGCCCTCCCTGTGGTCCCGCCTGGGCGAGCTGCGGATGCCGGTACACCTGCTGGTGGGCGCCCTGGATACCAAATTCGTCGCCATCAACCGGCGCATGGCCCAGGCGCTGCCCCAGGCCACCCTGACCGTGGTGCCCGACGCCGGACACACGGTACACCTGGAACAACCCCGACGCTTCCAGGAGTGGTTGTTCTCCACATCGTCATAGTAAAGGGAAGAACCATGGCGCGCACACCGATTACCACCATCGTCCCAGCAGGCAAGGTTCGTCTGGCGCTCCACGAATGGCCCGGCGACCCGCCCACCATCTTCCTGGTCCACGCTGCGGGAATGCATGGACGCTGCTGGGACGCGGTGGTAGCCGAACTGCCTGGGCGCCGCTGCGTGGCCGTGGACATCCGGGGGCACGGGTACAGCGACTGTCCGCCTCCTCCCTACGCCTGGTCCGCCCTGGGGGACGATCTGGTGGCCCTGCTCCAGGCCCGACGGCTGCAGCAGATGATCGGTGTGGGCCATTCCCTGGGCGGCCATCTGGTGACCCAGGCGGCGGCTGCGCTCCCCGAACACTTTCAGGCGCTGCTGCTCATCGAGCCCGTCATCTTTCCCCGGCACTACTACGGCCACAGCCTGCCGGAAGAACACTTCACCGCCCGGCGACGCAACCGCTGGCCTTCGCCCCAGGCCATGTTCGAGCGTTTTGTCGAACGCATTCCCTATGCCAGCTGGGATCGGCGGGTGCTCTGGGACTATTGCCAGCATGCCCTGCGCCGGGATGCCACCACGGCGGACGGCCAGCCCGGCTATGTCCTGGCCTGTCCGCCGGCCGTGGAAGCGTCCCTCTATGCCACCGGCCTGGCGCCGGATGCCGACATCTACGACCGGCTGGGCCAGATCCAGGTGCCGGTCTGGGTGATGCGGGCCGACTCGTCCCAGGCAGCCGACGCCCAGGACATGCGCCGCTCGCCCACCGCGCCGGACCTGGCCCAGCACTTTCCCCAGGGCCAGGATGAGCATCTGCCAGAGTACACCCACTTTTTGCCCATGGAGAACCCTGGCCTGGTGGCCCAGCGCATCAAGAGCATGATCGACAAATTGGCATAGAGGCTCCCCCTACCTGAGCGACGGCCGGCATCGCAACCGGAATCTCAATAGCCCTGCCACCAGTCCTTGCGGGAGCGGGGATCCATGAACGAACCGGTGTCCCGGATAGCCACCTGGAAGCGGGCGTCGGCTGCGGTCCCAAGCACCTCATCCCCCCTCAGCGCGGGAAGATGGGTGCGCCCCGCGCTGTCCAACTGCCGGTAGAGGGCCAACAAGTTCACATCCACGCAGATACCTTCCAGGTGGACCAGGTAGCCCACCGCGGCGGTATCCTCCCGGGTGTAGGCCAAGGTGATGCGGCGGCTCTCCGCGTAGAGGACCATGGCTTTCAGGTGGCCGGTCCAGATGGATGTGGCGCGGTCGGGCACAGTCAGGGGTTCGCCGGGATCGGCGGCCAGCTCCAGCAGGGTCACCGGGGGGAAGGCAATGGGCGCTCCCCGGCAACCATCCGGCGCACATTGCCAGTCCCAGTCGTAGACCTGGTAGGCGGCGGTAAAGGGTGGCAGGCGGGGCGGGGAGAAGAGGTCCGCCAGTTGGGGCGGATCGCTGTCGGTGGGGCCATCCACATCCACCAGGGTCAGGAGAGCGGAGGTCGGCACATAGCCCCGCAGGGCCAGGTTGAGGTCCGGGTGTTGGGCGGCCTGGCGGGAAGAGGGCGGCCCCTGGACCGGCACAGCGGCAAAGGTAGCCTGGGACTGCTGGGGACATGCCCCGGGCGTGTGGCGGGTGACCACGGGCAGAAAGAGCCGGTGGCCGGGCAAAACCACGGTTTCCGCATCTGTCGGGCTGGCTGCATCCGCCACGGCCGGCGGCCACAGTCCCATGCCCAACAGCCAGGCCAGGAACAGGCGTGGTCCCCAATTTTTCCACCACGAGGACGATACCCCACCTGAAACAGGATCGCGACGTCGGCTTGCCATCGGAAGAGCCATCACCGGAAAACCTCCTTAAAAAACAAGAAACGAACAGTTCCTTATGCTGGGTTGGGTGGTTTTGAAGGCGGCTCATCCCCCCGCAGGAGAGGCCACCCCCTTTCCCGCCAGTCCATCCCCTGGCGGGTCGAGGCCAGGAGGCGTCCGGTCAGGGGGCGCCCCAACAGGAGCACCACCAGCCACAGGCCCAGGGCCGCCAGCAGGAGATCCCGCGCCCGGATCAAAACGCCCAGGCTGATGCCGGCCGCGGCCCCCAGCCCCAGATGCTCCATGGCCAGCACCTGGCTGGCCTCCAGGGTCCCCAGGGCGGCAGGCATGGGCAACAGGATGGCCACCCGAGCCGCCAGGAGCGCCAACAGAAGCTGGCCCGGCGACAGCGCCATCCCCAACACGTAGGCCATGAGCCAGAATTCGCCCAGGAGCAGCCCCCAGGTCAGGAAGGAGGCGGCCAGGGCAGCCAGCCAGAGCCGGGGATTGCCCCGACAGAGCCGGATGGCCTCGTCCTCGCTGCGCTGCACCTCGCCCAGCAGGGTGACCAGCCGGACCGGTGCTTCCGCTCGCCCTCGACCCATCCGCTGCCACCACGCCAGCAACATTTCCCCCGCTCCAGAGATGGGATGATGGCCCCGCCAGAGGGCGCCCAGGACCAGGGTGGGCAGGAGAACCAACAAGAGCAGCACGCCACCGGCCCGAAAGGCGACCGCGGAAGGCCACAGGGCCATCCCCAGGACCACCAGGGAGCCCCCGGCCAGGAAGGCAAAGTTGACCCACATCTCCAGCAGCCGGTCCAGGGCAACGGCAGCCACCGAGCTGGCCACGGGCACTCGATGTCGCCGGCAGACCAGGTACACCTGCAGCGGCTCGCCGCCGAACTGGGGACCGGGGGTGACATAGCTGAGGGCGAAGGCAGCCAGCCGATAGATGGAGAGGGTCAGGTAGGGGAGGGTATACCCTTGCGCCCGCAGGAAGAGCCACCAGCGCGCGCTGAAGCTGAGCAGGATCAGGGCATTGACCAGGGCCAGCAGCAACAGCTCCCCCGGTCTCACCCCTTGAAAAACCCGGACAATGTCCACCAGGGCGGCCTGGCGAAAGGTCCACCAGAGCAGGCCCAGGGCCAATATGGCCCACCACCAGGATGTCTTCATGCAGGATCGCGAGGGCTCATTCGGCTTCGGCAGGAGATGGCACACCCAACTGGGTCTGCAGCAGGCGCTCCTCCGGCTGCCACAGCGCGGCCAGGCCGCTCCCCCAGTGGGCCACCAGAATGGCGGAGACCAGGAGCGGGACATTGACCCACCACCGGAAGCCGGTTGCCCAGATGTCCAGGCAGGCCAGGGCGATCAGCGCCAGGGCAGCCACCCGGCCGACCACGCCCAGGGCAAACGCCAGCAGGAGAACGACGGCCAGCCCACCCAGGATGGAGGGCGAGAGGGCCACGCCCATTTCGGCCAGGGTATTGCGCCAGGAGGCGAAGTCGGGAAACGCCTGCCCGAGGATTGCCCCGCCCGCCACCAGGCCCACGGCCCGCGCGGCCAGGGGCATCCAGCCTTCCAGCATCGCCTTCAGGCGACGACGGGCCGTGTGATAGGCCGGGCTGCTCCCATCCACCAGACCGCTGACCACCAGCCAGTCCCTCCCGAAGCTGGCCAGGAGGGGCAGGGCGAACAGCACGCTGGCCAGGGTCGTCACCGGCGGGCTCAGGATGGGCCAGAGAACCACGCTGAGAAAGCCGGTCTGGAAGCCGGCGATGAGCCGGCGATTCTCGCTCTCGGGCAGGGGGTAGATGGGCAGGCCCTGTCGGCGCCGGAGCCAGAGGCCGGCGACAAAGAGCTGTCGGGAGAATGCCAGGGGCAGGTACCAGAGGGGCAGAACCCCGTACTGGATCCCCAGCGCCACGGCCACCAGCACATCCAGGCCATCCAGCTCGATGTCCAGCAGGGCGCCCAGCCTGGTCTCGCCCTGGGTGATGCGGGCCACGTAGCCATCCACGTGGTCGATGAGGCGGGTGAAGGTGATGAGGAGGGCCGGCATCCAGGCCAGGCTGCCGGTCGGCCGGGGAGAGAAGAGGAAGCCGGCCAGCAACCCCACCAGCAGGCCTCGCACCAGCGACAGGCCATTGCCATAGCCCAGGCTGGGCAACAATGCTTTCTGGTGCGGCCGATGGTTTTGGGACAGGGCACGCCAGAGGATCCCCAGCACCAGGGCCAACAGCAGGCCGGCCATCACCAACCACCGGGCCGCCCCGCTGAAGTCCGCCGAACGACTGAGCCAGCCATAGGTTCCCAGCCAGGCAACCAGATAGACGGCCAGTACCCCAATCCACTGCCAGCGCAGGGCCTGCAAGGCCTGCCGGTTCCATTGGGCCAGCTCTCCTGGGCCCGGGGAGGGTCGCGTGCTGCTGATGCCAGACATGAAGTCAGTCCTGGTTTAACATCGAACCACCCAACTGGAGCAACGCCGCGCCGATCTCCTGGAGGCAGCCGTTCAGATCGTGTTGAATCCGCGCCGCGGGCAGGTGCAACAGCGCCCAGCGCTCCGGCAAGGGCCAGGGCTGGACGGCCGCGATGCTCACCTCTTCGATGGCGCTCTCCTCAGCCGTGCACTGGATACCCAGGTAGCCGCCCCGGGCCCGCAGGGTGATGTCCAGGGGGCGCTCCCCCACGATGCGGTTTGGCAGCGGGCGCAGGCGATACTCCCGCAGGGCGTGCCACAATTTTTCAAAAGGATCCTCCCGCAGGTAGAGCTCCCGAACGTCCCGGGCCTCCAAGAGGCGTGCCAACGTCGTGTGAATGAAGGTGATGCGGCGCAAGGTCGCCGAAGGAATGGGCCGCTCCAGGCGCTGGAGGGGGCCGATCTCGATGCAAAAGTAATAGTCGTCCGCCCGGGGGTGGTCTGCCTCTTCGGGCAGAAGCTGGCGCCGGGTGACCAGGCGATATCGGCGGGTGGCTGCGAAGTAGGTGATGGTCCAGGCCTCCGGCTGCCCCCGGAAGGCGCCCGTCTGGTAGAAGGCCAGGTAGTCGGCGCCGATACGCCTGGGAGCCCGTCGCTGGGGAATGCGATACCAGCCTTCTGCAGCCGCCCGGTGCAGATCCTCGGGGTTATTCATCACGGCCACCAGCACCGTACGGCGCCGCGCCTCGGCATGGGGGTATGCGTCGGTCATGGTAGCCGATACTATACTCCAATCCGTTCCTTTTTCACAAGCAGGGCAACGCCGGCACGGCGGGCAGAGCCGTCACGATGGGGGATGGCAGCGCAGGCCGATACGCGCCAGATTTGACTTCAACGGCTATCCGCGTTATACCAGGCAGACTGAAATGATCCCACGGCGCGGTCTTTCCCCAGGCAGGCTGACGCTTTCAACCACCACTTTCAGCGATCAACGAACGAATGCGACAAATCCACCATGGCCATACCCGCACGACAGCACCCTGCCCCGAGCGTTCCCGATACCCAGGCGGCCCAGGCCGCCAACCGCTTTCACCTGGACCAGGTGATGACCATCGCTGGCGGCCACTTCATGCACGACAGCTTCAGCGCCTTTCTGGCCCCGCTTCTTCCCCTGCTACAGGACCGGCTCAACATCGGCTATGCGGTGGCCGGCGGGCTGGCCATCTTCACCCAGCTTCCCAGCCTGCTCAACCCCTTCATCGGCTACCTGGCCGACCGGGTCAGCCTGCGCTACTTCGTGATCCTGGCGCCGGGCATCACGGCCACCCTGATGAGCTTCATGGGCTTCGCGCCCGACTACCTGGTGCTGACCCTGCTGCTCCTGGCCGCGGGCGTCAGCATTGCCGCCTTCCACGCGCCGGCGCCGGCCATGATCGGGCGGGTGGCCGGCCAGCGCATCGGTACGGGCATGAGCATCTTCATGGCCAGCGGCGAACTGGGGCGCACCGTCGGCCCGGTGGTGGCCGTGGCCGGGGTGACCTGGTGGGGCCTGGAAGGGCTCTGGCGACTGGCCATCCTGGGCTGGCTGACCTCGGCCGTCCTCTACTGGCGGCTACGCCAGGTGGCTGCCCGCCCACCGGCCCGACGGCCGGGTATGGAAATGGTCTGGGTCCGGGTTCGCCAGACCTTCCCCGTCCTGGCATGGATCATGCTGCCCAAGGCCTTCATGGTGGTGGCCATCACCACCTATCTGCCCATCTTCATGCGGGATGAGCTTCAGACGAGCCTGTGGCTGGCCGCCGCCTCCCTGACCATCCTGGAAGGGGCGGGCGTGGTGGGCGCCCTGACCACCGGCACCCTGAGCGACCGGCTGGGACGGGGACGGGTGCTCCTGCTCCTGTTGACCCTGGCCCCCCTGCTCCTGCTCCTCTTCCTGATGGGGCCCGGCTGGTTGACGGCCCCGGTGCTGGTGGCCCTGGGCCTGACGGCCATCTCGCCCACACCGGTCCTGCTGGCCATCGTCCAGGACCAGTTTCCAGACAACCGGGCCGCGGCCAACGGCGTGTTCATGTTTCTCAACTTCATCATCCGGGCCGTGGCCATCTGGACGGTGGGCTGGCTGGCCGACCACTACGGGCTCATGACGGCCTTCTGGTGGAGCAGCCTGATCGCGCTCCTGAGCGTGCCGGCCGTCTACTGGCTGCCCCGCCAGGCCGAAACCACAGGATGACGGGAGGAAAACCATGAAGACCAAAGTCGTGCTGGTGGGCGGCTTTCTGGGCGCCGGAAAGACCACCCTGCTGTTGGCAGCAGCCCACCGCCTGGCAGCCCAGGGGAAACGGGTGGGACTGGTCACCAACGATCAGGGCGCAGACCTGGTGGACACGGCCCTGGCTGCCCAACAGCAGCTCCCGGTGGCGGAAGTGTCCGGCGGCTGTTTCTGCTGTCGTTTCCCAGACCTGCTCCAGTCGTTACAACACCTGCAACGGACGGTCAGGCCCGACGTTATCCTGGCTGAACCGGTGGGGAGCTGTACGGACCTGGTGGCCACGGTGCTCCTGCCTCTGCAACACCACCATGCCGACGCCTTCGAGCTGGCCCCCCTCACCGTCCTGCTGGATGCGGGGCGCCAGCTAGACGGTTTTCCCGCCACGGTGGACTACCTCTACCGCCAGCAGCTGGCCGAGGCCGAACTCATCGGCCTCAACAAGGTGGATCAGCTCAGCCTGGAGCAGCAAGAGGACCTGGCCCAGGAGCTGACGGCCCGCTACCCCGACGCCCAGATCATGCCCCTGGCCGCGCGCGCCGGGACCGGCCTGGATGGCTGGCTGACGGCGGTCCTCACCCGCGCGGGCCGGCCGCCGCGGGTGTTGGACATCGACTACGGGCGCTACGGCGAGGCAGAGGCGGCCCTGGGCTGGCTCAACGCCCGGGGCACCCTCCGCGGCCGGCAGCCCTTCTCGCCGCAGAACTGGTTGCGCCACTTCTTCCACCTGCTGGAGGCGACCCTGACGGCCCAGGGCGCGGCCATCGCCCACCTCAAAGCCCAGATTCAGGCGCCGGGCATCGTCTGCAAGGCGAGCCTCACCCAGGCCGGCGCGCCCCTCTCGTGGGACGTGGCCACCGAGGGCACCACCCAGGAGCAGGCCCAGTTTGTGATCAACGCCCGGGTGGGCAGCCATCCGGACGTGTTGGCCCAGGCCGTCCGCCATGCCATGGCCGAGATCTGCCCGCCGACGGACTTCCAGTACCGCTTCGCCCACTTTGAGTGTTTCAGCCCTCAACCGCCCCGGCCCACCCACCGCATGGCGGCGCTCCCTTGAACTTCGCCAGATGAGAACCCGAGACGGCGACAGCCTTGTCAGCCATTGGGGCTTCTGGTACGATTGCAAAAGAGAATAACAAGCCCAGAAAAGCTGGGGCGCCATGGAATGGACAGGAGAGGCAATGTGAAAATCGCAGTGTTAATCAAACAGACGCCCGACACAGCCGAGCTGCCCAAAGTCTCCGCCGATGAAGTGCGCACCGGCGACGTGAAGGCGGCCATGGTCATCAACCCCTGGGACGAATTCGCTGCGGAAGAGGCTGTGCGTCTGGATGAACGCTTCGGCGCCGAGACGGTGGCCATCACCCTGGGAGGACCGGAGGCCACCGATGCCCTCAAACATGCCCTGGCCATGGGCGTGGCCGGCGCCAAACGCATCGACGACAGCCAGCTGCCCGACGGGGATATCTGGCTCACGGCCACCCTCCTGGCGGCCGCGGTCCAGGCCGAAGGGGAAGTGGACCTGGTCCTCACCGGCAAGCAGAGCGTGGATGAGAACAGCGGCAGCGTCCATGTGGGCGTGGCCCAGAAGCTGGGCTACCCCCTGTTGACCAACGTGGTGGAGATCCAGGAGGTGGAGGGGGGGCAGGTGCGGGCTGTCCGCCTGGTGGACGGCGCCCGGGAGACGGTCCAGGTGCCCCTGCCGGCGGTGATCAGCGTGGGAAAGGAAATCAACGAGCCCCGCTATCCCAGCTTCATGGGCATCCGCAAGGCCAGCCGGGCCCAGATCCCTACCCTGACGCCGGAGGAACTGGGCGTCGCCGTGCCCGACAGCCACGTCCGCTGGGATCGTATCCGCAAGCCGGAGGAGCGCAAGACCCAGGTGCAGATCTTCGACGGGGCCACCGTGGAAGAGAAGGCCGCCAAGCTGGTCGACGCCCTCCTGGCCGAGAAGGTCATCTAGTAAATCCTGGCAGAAATTCGCCAATGGTTTCCACCAGAGGTAGTGCGCCCAGAGGGCACCCGGAATTTCTGCCGTGGTATTGACGCCAAACTGTACCAGGAGCCTGCCATGTCCCTTTTAGTCTGGATCGAACAAGCCCAGGGCAGCGCCGTCCCCAGTTGCTGGGAAGTGCTGGGCCAGGGCCGGAAGCTGGCCGACGCGCTGAAGACGCCCCTGGTCGCCCTGGTCATGGGCGAAGAGACGGAAGCCACCGCGGCTGCGGCCGCGCAGTATGGGGCGGATACCGTCCTGACCCTCACCAGCCCTTTGCTGGCCCGCTATCGGCTCACAGCTTACGCCGCCGGCCTGCGCCAGGCCATCCAGGAGGCCGACGCCACGGTGATCCTGACCAGCGCCACCCAGAACGGGCGGGAGCTCTGCGCGGCGGTGGCGTGTGAGCTGGACGCTGGCCTGGCCCCCGATGTGGTGGACTTGCGGGTGGAAGAGGGCCAACTGGTGGCGACCCGCTCGATTTACTCCAACAACATCCTGGTGGATGTCACCTTCACCACCCCGCGCCAATTTGCCAGCGTGCGCCCTCGTTCCTTCCCCATGCCCGAAGCGGCGGATGCTGCCTCGGCCGAGATTCGGGAACTCCCGCTGTCGCTGGACGAGGAGCAGATCCCGGAAAAGATCCTGGAGGTCGCCCAGACCGACGGCGGCGAGATCAGCCTGACCGACGCGCGCATCATCGTCTCGGGCGGCCGGGGCGTGGCGGCGGACCCGGCCCGGGGCTTCCAACTGGTGGCCGAACTGGCCCAGGTGCTGGGCGGGGCCGTGGGCGCCAGCCGGGCTGCAGTGGATGCCGGGTACATCCCCTACAAGCACCAGGTGGGGCAGACGGGCAAGACCGTCCGCCCGGATCTCTACATCGCCGCCGGCATCAGCGGCGCCATCCAGCACCTGGCCGGCATGGGCGGCAGCAAGATCATCGTGGCCATCAACAAAGATCCGGATGCGCCCATCTTTTCCCGGGCCCACTACGGCATCGTGGGCGATCTGTTCGAGGTACTCCCGGCCCTCACCGCCGAATTCAAAAAGCGGCTGGGGCAGCAGAAATAGGGCCGGCCCGTTTTTCTGGAAGCGAAGAAAGGCCAACCAGTCATGTTGCTTGATCCCGTCCAGTCACCCTCCACGGACAGTACCTACCGGGCCTACTTCCGCTGTTTTCGGGGCTGTCCTGGCGAGTACTCCATCTACGAGGTCATCTACACCTGCCCCCACTGCGGCGGCCTGTTGGAGGTCCACCACGACCTGGAGGCCCTGCGCAGTCAGCCGGCGGACTACTGGAAGCGCCTCATCGACAGCCGGGTGGGCACTACCCGCTGGCCCTACGGCAGCGGCGTCTGGGGCATGCGGGAGTGGATTGCGCCGGACCTGCGGGATGAAAATGTAGTCAGCATGTACGAAGGCAATACCAACCTGTTCTGGGCCGAGCGCCTGGGCAAACAGATTGGCGTGTCCGACCTGTGGGTGAAGCTCTGTGGCAACAGCCACACGGGCAGCTTCAAGGACCTGGGCATGACAGTGCTGGTCAGCGTGGTGAAGCAGATGATGGCCGACGGCAGCCCCGTCCGGGCCGTGGCCTGTGCCAGCACCGGCGACACCAGCGCGGCCCTGGCGGCCTACGCGGCATGCGCAGGCATCCCGGCCATCATCTTCCTGCCCCAGGGCAAGGTGAGCACCGCCCAGCTGGTGCAGCCTGTGGCCAACGGCGCCCACGTCCTGGCCCTGGATACCGACTTCGACGGCTGCATGCGCATCGTCCGGGAGGTGACCCAGGACAACACCATCTATCTGGCCAACTCCATGAACAGCATCCGCATCGAGGGCCAGAAGACGGTAGGCATCGAGATCGTGCGCCAGTTCGACTGGGAAGTGCCGGACTGGATCATCATCCCCGTGGGCAACCTGGGCAACATCAGTGCCCTGTACAAGGGGCTGCGCCTGTTGATGGACCTGGGCATCACCGACCGGATGCCCCGACTGGTGGCGGCCCAGGCAGAAAAGGCCAACCCCTTCTACCGCAGCTATCAGCAGGGCTTCGCCCAAAAGGCCCGCATCCAGGCCGACAAAACCCTGGCCACCGCCATCCAGATCGGCGACCCCGTCAGCTACGAGAAGGCTGTCCAGGCCATCCAGGCCACCGACGGCATTGTGGAGCAGGCCAGCGAAGATGAGCTGGCCAACGCGGCGGCCCTGGCCGATCTCACGGGCATGTACACCTGCCCCCACACCGGGGTGGCCCTGGCCGTCCTCTTCAAACTGGTGGAGCGGGGCGAGATCCGTTCCCGGGATCGGGTGGTGGTGATCAGCACGGCCCACGGCCTCAAATTTACCAGCTTCAAGGTGGGCTACCACGAAGGACGGCTGGAAGAGGTGGAAAGCCGCTACGCCAACCCGCCCGTCTACCTGCCCGCCGACGCCGACGTGGTCCGGGAGACCATCGCGCGCAAGTTGAAGTTGTGAATGGGGATTGGGGGATTGGGTTATGGGGTGATCCGGAGAGATGTTTACCCAGCCTCCCAATCCCTTAATCCCCCAACGGACATCGCCATGGCTGAACGCAAGACACCGCCGAATCCACTGCTGGACTACCATGCTGCTCCCTTTTCCCAGGGGCGCATGGATTTTGAATGGGAAGAACTGACCGAGGAGAAGATCCGCCAGGCCTACGCGGACTGGGAAGCCGGCAAGGG
Source organism: Litorilinea aerophila (assembly GCF_006569185.2). Lineage (NCBI taxonomy): Bacteria > Bacillati > Chloroflexota > Caldilineae > Caldilineales > Caldilineaceae > Litorilinea > Litorilinea aerophila. The sequence continues at coordinate 39,019 of NZ_VIGC02000009.1, forward strand.
CCTCATCGGCGGCGACCCCCGGCGGCGGCCGGACGCGGACCGCCTGCCGGACTGGGGGCTGAACCAGCCTTTCTTCCGGGCCCTGGCCCTGGATGATCCCCGCGGGGACAACGGCCGGCGCCTCCGGGAGGAGCTGGCCTCCGCCCGTCCCCTGGAAGTGGAGATCGGCTTCGGGCGGGGGGACTTCCTGCTGGACCGGGCTCGCCGCTATCCGGAACGCCTCTTCATCGGCTACGAGACCAAGACCAAGGCGACCCGGCTCTTCCTGCGGCGTATCCAGCGCTTCGAGCTCCACAACATCTGGGTGAGCGATGACGACTGCCGCTTTAACATGCCCCGCATCCTGCCCGACGGCCGGGTGGACGCCTTCCACGTCCTCTTCCCAGACCCGTGGTGGAAGCCCCAGCACCGGGTGAAGCGGCTCTTCTCGCCCCCCTTTGTGGACCTCCTGGCCACCAAGCTGCGGCCAGGAGGGTTGCTTCACTTCAAGAGCGATGTGAAGGAGTACGGCGAATACGTCGCCTACCTGATCGAACGCCACGGCGGTTTCCACCCCCACAACCCGGCCCTGGCGGAGCGCATCGGGGAGTTCGCCCCCACCCATCGGGAGTTCTGGTGCATCACCCATGGGCGCCCGGTCTATGCCTTCTACTTTGAACGACGCTGACAACCCCAGGCACGTGCCCATGGCATCTGGAAAGAGCGTGCAACCCCAGGCATCCCCGGTGGCTATCGGCCCACCCCGGGGCCGGGCCATGTTGCAGTGGGAGGGGAAACAGGCGCCGCAACAGGTGATCGCGCCGCCGGCCATCCAACTGGAGGCGCATCGAGCCCTGGCCGCCGAACGAGAAGCCGGCGAGCCCGCTTGGGACGCCCCGGCGGATGAAACAACGGCGGAAGATCCGTCCAATCGGCTGTTCTACGGCGACAACAAAGCGGTCCTGGCCCATCTGCTCCGGCCGCCGCCCCATGGCCCCGGCCTGGGCGGCCAGGTGCGTCTCATTTACATCGACCCGCCCTTCGACAGCGGCAGCGACTACACCCGGAAGATCCGCCTGCGCACCGGGCGACGGCCAGTGGTGGGCGAACAGGTGCAGTATGGCGACCGGTGGCCGGGAGACAGCTACCTGCAGTTCATGTACGAGCGGCTGCTGCTGCTCCGGGAGCTGTTGGCCGAGGACGGCAGCATCTGGGTGCACTGCGACTACCGGCAGGTCCATCGCCTGCACCTGCTGCTGGAAGAGGTCTTCGGGCCGGAGAACTACCTGAACACCATCGCCTGGCGCAGCCAGGTGGCCCGGGGTGCCAAGGTCAACGCCTTCTACTTTCCCTTCAGCACCCAGTACATCGAGATCTTCGCCAAAAACCGGGCGGCGCCGACCCTCTGGCAGCCCCAGAAGAAACGGCTGATCTTCACCCGCCGCCAGGCCGCAGCCCGCTTCATGGAGGACGAGCGGGGCTTTTTCCGCACTTCTGACCCGGGCACCTACAGCTTTGCCCGGCTCAAGGCCCTCCACGCGGAGGGACGCCTGTACGCGCCCTACGGCGGCGACATCATCGTCGATGAAAAACAGCGCCGGGTCTACGCCTCCAACGGCGGCAACATCGGCGTCAAGTACTACCTGACCGACCTGGGCGATGGCCGGTACGCGGTGGAGCGGGGCGTGGACAACCTGTGGGACGACATCCCCGGGCTGGGGACCACCCCTGGCGAGGATGTGGGCTACCCCACCCAGAAGACCGAGGCCCTGCTGCGCCGCATCATCGCCGCCTCCACCCGGCCGGGCGACCTGGTGCTGGACTGCTTCGTGGGCTCCGGCACCAGCGTGGTGGTGGCCCAGAAGATGGGGCGACGCTGGATCGCCGCCGACCTGAACTACGGCGCCATCCAGACCACCCGACAGCGACTACAGCGGCTGGGCGCCGCGCCCGGCGGACGCCCGACACCCGGCTTCACCCTCTGGCAGGTTGGGGAGCCACCCCCGCCGGCGTCGGAACCGGCGGGGACCGCGGTGGATCTGGAGATCCGGCGTCGGGCAGGCGAAGATGGCCAGACGGCCAGCCACTGGGTGGAGGTGCGAATCCGCGACTACCGGACGGACGCCCTGGCGGCATGGCTGCGCTCCCACCCCCGGCCGGATTGGCGAGCCCTGGTGGACGCGGTGGAGATCGACATGGCCTACGATGGGCAGATCTTCCGGAGCTGCCTGGTGGATGTCCCGGCCCATCGCCGGGCCCAGGTGTCTGGCCTCTACCGGCTGCCTGCGGCGCCCCACCCGACGGTGGTGGCAGTGCGCATCACCGACATCTACGGCCATGAAACCCTGGTGACCCGCACGGTGTGAAGGAATACATCGGCAGGTCTATATCCACATATTCGAGGCAAGAAACGATGGCAACACCGGTTTTAACTGTGCTGGAAGAAGATAGACACGCCTGGTTTGCCGGGCGCACCCGGGCCATTCTGCAATATCTGGACGCCGAGCTGCCGCCGCGCCGCAACGGCGAACCCCGCCTGGTACTGGATATCGGCAGCGGCGCCGGCAACATGGCCCATCACCTGGCCCATTATGGGCAGGTCATCGGCCTGGACGACAACCCACGCCCCCTGGCCGTGGCCCGAGCCCGGGCTCTACGGGTGCTCCAGGGCACCGGCACCTGCCTCCCCTTTGACGACAACCAGTTCGACCTGGTGGCGCTGCTGGATACGGTGGAGCACATTCCCGACGAGTTGGGCGTGTTCGCCGAATGTCGGCGGGTGCTAAAGCCGGGGGGCAAATTGATGGTGACGGTACCGGCGTTCATGTGGCTGTGGAGCTACAACGACGAGATCAACAACCACCAGCGCCGCTATACCGTGCCGGAGCTACGCCAGAAGCTGGAGCTCAGCGGGCTGCGGGTTCGACGCATCAGCTACAACAACTTCTTCCTCTTCCCCCTGATTGCGGGCATCCGTCTCCTGCGCCCCTATCAGCCGGATCTGGAGAGCCCCCACCTGACCGAGGACGAAGAGGTCTACCAGGTGGAGATGGAGCCCATCCCAGAGCCCTTCAACACCATCCTGCATGGGGTGGGCTGGCTGGAGGCCCAACTGCTGCGCTGGACGACCCTGCCCTTTGGGACCAGCATCCTGTGTGTGGCGGAAAAGCCAGAGGGGTGAATCCTGCCATGGAATGCCGCGTTGGCTGCGGCGCCTGCTGCATCGCCCCGTCCATTTCTTCGCCCATTCCGGGCATGCCCAACGGCAAGCCAGCGGGCGTGCGCTGCGTACAGCTCACCGAGGACAACCGATGCAAGCTGTACGGCAAGCCGGAGCGGCCTGCCGTCTGCGTGCGCCTGCGCCCCTCGGCAGAGATGTGCGGCACCTCGGCAGAAGAAGCCTATCGAAATCTGATTCAACTGGAATGGATGACGGCGCCGGAGGAGCCCCTTTTACCCCGGGCCGGCGCCGGAAGGGAAATTGCGAGAAGATAAGGGCCGCACCGCCTCCCGGGTCAGGCGACGGGCCAGGGCGACCCCCTTGTCGGTCAACAGGTAGGTGGCCACGGGGAACTTCATGTTGCTTTCGATCAGGCCGCGGCGGCGCAGAGAGGCCACCGTCTCAGCCGCCACGGGCTGCCCCCGGTCATCCTCCAACGCGTGGAGGAGGTAGATCTTGGTGCCGTCCAGGTAGCGATGGGAGCGCAGCCGCTGCCCCGCGGCCATGGAGACCAGGACCTGCTTCTCTTCACCACGCAGATCAGCGCGCAGCCGCCGCAAACGCCGGAGCCGATCCCACAAATTCCACATGATGCCCGGCAGGCAGAGTTCAACTCAACCCAGCAGGGAGACGTATTTCTGGAGATCCCGCTGGGAAATCTTGACGTAGCTATCGGTGATGATCTCCGCCATCTCCTCGTCGGTCAGCCGGATGCGCAGGATCTCCAGGGCATCCTCCGGCGACTCGCCATAGGCCAGCTTCTTCTTGCCGTTCTTCAGATCGAAAAGGTACATGTAGTGGGGATTGCTGAAGCTGCTCATACCTTTCCCCCTATGCCGGCTTCCACATCACGCACTTCTACGCCACACCCATCCACACCCATCAGGCCTTCACCAGGGAACCGCGGTAGAGTCCGGCGTCGTGTTCCACCGAGTCCAGCCCTTCGTTGATCAGATGGTCGTACTTGCCGGCCAGCAACTCCCGGTAGAACTGGTAGTCCACCCCTTTGACCTTTTCATCGTCGGGGAAGCGGTGGTAGTTGTCCTTGGTCATCAGGCTCTTGCCCTCGGCGATGAGCTGATGGCCCAGGGCGGAGCCCGGGTAGGGCGCGTAGTAGGAAATGGAGGGGAAGACCCGCTTCATGCGCTTGAGCATGCGCATGGTCTTGAAGGCATCTTCCGGCGTCTCCCCGGGAATGCCCAACATGATGTTGGCCCAGAACTTGGGCGGCTCCTTGCCCTGCCGCTCCATCTCGTCGCCCAGGCGGTTGACCAGGTCAATGGCGAAGTAGTTATCTTCCTCGGTGCACTCTTTGTTCAATAATTTCAGGATTCGATCACTGCCCGACTCAAAGCCGATGGAGATGACGTTCCAGTTGGTCTCCCGGACCAGGGCCTCGAAGAGGTCGGGCCACTGGCGTACCGTGTCGGAACGGCCAGCAGCCCAGTAGGGCCAGACCTTGTTCGCCTTGCGGGGGTAGAGCTCGATCCACTCCTTGAGCCAGCGGGGATTCTGGAAGAACATGGAATCGTGGATGACCACGGAGCCCACGCCGTACTTGTTGTCCAGGTAATTCAGCTCGTCGATCACCGCCTCCACCGGGCGGCGCCCCATGTTGGGAATGTAGGAATTTTCGTTGCAGAAGACGCACTGCCAGGGACAGACCCGGCTGGTGAGGATGGTGGCGACCGGTCCCGGCCCCCAACCACATTCGGGCTCCAGGGGCCAGTTGAACTTGCGGCGCACCCGCCAGCTGGCCGGCTTGGGCCAGAGGGTCCGGTCGATCATAGGCCACTCGGCCATGGAGCGCGCCCCCACCCCCTGGATCACCCGGGGGAACGCGTCTGGATCCCGGACCAGGTCCACAATGATCTTTTCGCCTGGTCCCTGACAGATCTTGTCGAAGGCGGGGATGGCTTCCATCTCATCCAGGGAGACCGTGGCGTGCATGCCGCCGGTCAACACCTTGCCCTGGGGATTCAACTCCTTGAAGATCTGGGCCGAGCGGTAGGCCACGGGGAAGGTATAGCTGCGCACGTTCATGAGCAGCATGTCGTACCCCTTCATCTGCCGGGCCAATTGCTCCCAGGAGGTCACGGCGCGGGTGGAGGCCAGGTCGGTGACAATGCCGTTCTGATGCAGGATGGTGCGCAGGAGCCCCAGCCCATGGTCTTGCCACTGTTCATGGGGTCCATCCGGGTGAACCAGGTCGCCCAGGTCTCCCAGATCCAACCACAGGATGTTTGATTTGCGCTTGGTGCGCCAGGGCCATGAAATCGCCACTTGAATCTACCTCCAAATCATCTCCGGCATCCATGCAGGGCACTCCACACGAAACAGGAGCACGCACAAAACACGCTACGGGAAGCACTCTACATGAATCACCCAGGTTTCGCCAAATGGAGCGCGCCACCGCCGCTGGCAGGAATACAGGCGGCAGGCGTGCGCATCCGGGAGGGTGGGCCGAGCCTGGCTCCCTCTGCACCGGGCCAGACTCGGTGCGGAGTATAGCACAGGCTCCCACCAGCGTCAATTATTATGAAACTCATGATAATTATTGTCCCGGCAAGAAAACGTGTTCAACCACCATTTGTGAAAAAAGACACTTGACAGCAGGGATCGGCGCCGTTATACTGGTGCTATCTTGGGCCCACCTGCGCAACGGCATCCGGTTCAACCGCACTGTATTGCCCCCGAATAGCCCCCCGATTGACGAAAGTCATGGACGGCGGTCATGGACAGCGGTTCGGGCGGCCATGTGCCGGGTGTAGCCCATGGAAAGGCCTTTTCAAGGGACCCATGTTCAAGGAACCCATGGCGCCGGTGAAGAGGGCATCGTAGAAAGCAACCTGAAAAGTGGACGGCGGGAAGTGCCCGCCCTGCCCTGAAAAGTTGCATTTGGCCCATCCATCAGGTAGAATGCAGGCAAAGTCCGGCTTCCGGCAGGGGCTTCGCCTGATGGACCCTGATGGGTTCCAGCCGGAAAGCCAGCAGGCATCTCCCCTGGCGTTTACGGTGGCCCGACGTCGGGCCCTGTGTGCCCGGGAGCTGCGTCACTGCCGCTCTGCATTCGGGCATGTCGGATTGGCATGTCGATCAAAGCCTTGGCACAGGACGATAAAAGGACAGACATAGCGATGACGAGCGACCCCAAGTCCCGGTTTATCGAGTTGAAACAGCAGCAGATGCAGCAGTATCTGCACGACACCATTACCGTGCCAGAAGGGCTCGAGGGCAACGTAGTGGTGACCACGCTGGATAAAATTTACAACTGGAGCCGAAAGTCCAGCATGTGGCCCCTGTTGTTTGGCCTGGCCTGCTGCGCCATCGAGATGATCGCCACCGCGGCCAGCCGCTACGACCTGGCCCGCTTCGGCATGGAGGTCATGCGCCCCAGCCCCCGGCAGAGCGATCTGATGATCGTCTCGGGCACCGTCACCAAGAAGATGGTGCCGGCCATCGTGCGCATCTACAACCAGATGGCCGAGCCCCGCTATGTGCTGAGCATGGGCGCCTGTGCCACGGGCGGCGGCCCCTTCAAAGAGGGCTACAACGTGGTCAGCGGCATCGACAAGTACATCCCCGTGGATGTCTACGTGCCCGGCTGCCCGCCCACGCCTGAAGCGCTCATCTTCGGGCTGCTCAAGCTCCACGAAAAGGTGGAGCGGCAGAGCATTGCCAAGGTGCCCTGGTATCGCCGGGACACATCCGAATATGTGCCCGTCCCGCGGCTGGGCCCGGACATTTTCGATCCCCGGCAGATCCAGCTGATCAAGGAATATACCCTGGCCTCGGCCCAGGCAGAAGGAGACGGGGCCGCCAAGCGCGGTGCAGCACGCCGGGGCGAAGCGGCAGCCCCCCGGGAGTTGTCGGAAAAGGCCAAGGCTCGCATCGAACAGGCCAAGGCCCGCTACCGTGCCAAGAAGCAGCAGACTGCCTGAAGCGGTCGCCCCTGGCGTGAACCGATTGCACACCGATTGCACCCGATTGCAACGTGACGCAAGCGTGACGCAATTGTCCACACAATTGCCCGCACAATTGCACAAAGAGGCGATATCCCATGAGTGATGCAACTGCAGTGGCCGATGCCCAATCCCAGGCTGTCGACCCCAGCCTGCCCTTCAACGACGCTGTACCCGGCGCCGTCATCGGCAGGTGGGCCGAGGAGACCGATCCGGCCCTCATCGTGGCGCCGGACAAGCTCCTGCCCCTCTTGACCCACCTGCGGGACAACGAGGGCTATGACTTCCTCTCCAACCTGACCTGTGTGGACTACAGTGCCTACAAGGGCAAGCTGCGCAGCGGCGTGTCCGAGCGCTTCGAGGTGGTCTACCATCTCTACAGCACGAAAAAGGGCGGCGGCCCCATCGCCCTCCACGTCCGGGTCCCTGAGAACGAGACGGTCCCCTCGGCCACGTCGGTCTACCCGGGGGCCAACCTGCAGGAGCGAGAGGTCTACGACCTGTACGGCATCAAGTTCGAGGGGCACCCCAACCTGCGGCGAATCCTCCTGTGGGAGGGTTTCCACGGGCACCCCATGCGCAAGGATTGGAAAGAGGCCTACTACGAAGAGGACGCCAAGCCCTTCCGCAGCCGCCACCCTAACGGCAATTACGTCTGGCACGAGGACAAGCTGCCCTGGGGCAAGAACACCACCTACCCGGCCGGCTGGGATCCGGAGAGCTGGAAGGAGCCTGTCTCCTACGTGCCCGTCAGCCAGGCCCCCCACACGGTGGTGCCCTCGCCGGACGAAGAACAACAGCCCCATATCCATACCGACAGCATCGTCATCAACCTGGGGCCCCACCACCCCAGCACCCACGGCGTCTTCCGGATGCTGGCCCGCATCGAGGGTGAGACCATCCTGGCCCTGGAGCCGGAGATGGGCTACCTCCACCGCAACCATGAAAAGATCGGTGAACGTAACACCTGGCTGATGAACATGCCCTTCACCGATCGCCTGGACTACATCAACTCCATGAGCAATAACCTGGGCTATGCCCTGGCGGTGGAGAAGCTGGCAGGCATCGAGGTACCGGAGCGGGCCCAGTACATCCGGGTGATCATGGCCGAGTTGACCCGTATCGTCAACCACATGTGGTCCATCGGCTTCATCCTCAACGACCTGGGCGCCCTCCAGACCCCGGCCCTCTATGCCATTGAAGAGCGGGAAATGATCCTGGACCTCTTTGAGGAGGTCAGCGGCTCCCGCATGATGTGCAATTACATGCGCTTCGGCGGCGTGGTGCGAGACCTCACCCCGGGCTGGCTGGAGCGGGCTCGCTATCTGGTCCACGAACGGCTGCCCCGGGCCCTGGACGAACTGGACCACATGCTCAGCGGCAACGAGATCGTGAAGGCCCGCGGCCGGGGCGTGGGTTACCTGTCGCCCCAGGACCTGATCGCCCTGAGCGTCAGCGGCCCCATGATCCGGGCCGCCGGGATTCCCTACGACATCCGCAAGGCGGAGCCCTACTGCATCTACGACCGCTTTGACTTTGACATCCCCACCCTGTCCGGCAGCGATGTCTACGACCGCTACTACATCCGCCTGCTGGAAGCCCGGGAAAGCGTCAAGATCCTGAAGCAGGCCATCCGGGACATCCCCGGCGGCGAGGGGGATGGCGCGCCGGCCTACGCTTCCGCCACCCTGAACCAGGGCTTCGGCACCATCATGGGCGGCAAGGGCGGCTACACCCTGCGCCCGCCGGAGGGCGAGGTCTACCAGCGCATCGAGGCGCCCAAGGGTGAGCTGGGCTTCTATCTGGTCAGTGATGGCAAGCCCAACCCCTATCGGTATCACGTGCGCGCCCCCAGCTTCATCAACCTGAACGCGCTGGGCCCCATGTCGGTAGGCTACAAAGTGGCCGATGCCATCGTCATCCTCGGCGCGATCGACATCGTGCTGGGCGAAGTGGACCGCTAATCAATCCAGGAGCGAGCATGTTTGGAACAGGATTACTCAAGGGCCTTGGCGTCACCCTGAAGCACCTGCGGGACACCTACCTGGACGACCGGGAGCGGGTGCCAAGCCGCTACGAGGGCAGCATCGACCTGGGTGACGGCGAACGGATCATCCGCCAGCCCATTGACCAGGAAGGGCTGTTGACCATCCAATACCCCGAGGAGAAGCGGCTGTTGCCAGAGCGCTTCCGCTACATCCCCATGCTGATCTGGGATACGGAAAAGGGCGAAGACCGCTGCACCGCCTGCGGCATCTGCGCCAAGGTCTGCCCACCCCAGTGCATCTGGATCGTGCGGGACAGCGACGAGAACGGCAAGCCCATTACCCGGCCGGCAGAGTTCTACATCGACGCTGCGGTCTGCATGAGCTGCAGCTTCTGCGCCGAATTCTGCCCCTTCGACGCCATCAAGATGAACCACGATTTCGAGCTGGCCGTCTACGACCGCTATCCCCAGCTCGTCTACGACAAAGAGGAACTGACCGTTCCCATCGAGTACTACGCGGCGCTGTGGCCCACCCAGTACGCGGCCGAGCAGGAGTTAATCCGGCAGAAGGAAGAGGAAGAGCGGGCCAAGGCAGAGGCCAAGGCCAAAGCCGAGGCAGAGAAAAAGGCCCAGGCGGCCGAACGCCCCAAGGCCCAACGATCCCCGGAGGAGCTGGAAGCTCTGAAGAAGAAGGCGGCCGAGCGGGCTGCCGCCCGGGGCAAGTCGGCCTCCGACGAAGGAAAGGGCCAGGACGAGGATCCAGAGGCCAAAAAGGCCCGGCTGGAAGAACTGAAGCGCAAGGCCGCCGAACGTGCCCGCCAGCGCCAGCAAGAAAGTGGGGAGTGAGGGACGGCCCGGTTCATCTCGTACCGGCAACAGGGATATCTCTCTCCTGAACTGCTTGTGATTGCGTCTCACAGTCAACCCTGGTGAACGCGGAGAGCCAGACTTGCCGGTAGAGGTGGGTCTGGCTTGTGTTTTTTCGAACTTCTGGGACGGCGAAAGCCGCCCCTGAAATGATGTCCCTTGAGTTGTGCAGAGGAGGACAGGGCATGGCAATCACATTGAAATACTACGGCCACTCCACGTTTACCGTCAACGCAGACGGCACCCATCTGGTCATCGACCCATTCTTTGCGCCCAACAACCCACTGGCCCCCGCCAGCGCCGACCAGATCCAGGCAGACTACATCCTGATCTCCCACGGCCACGCCGACCATATCGCCGACGCGCTGGCCCTGGCCAAACGCACGGGCGCTCTGGTGATCAGCAACTTCGAGATCATCACCTGGCTGCAGAACCAGGGGGTAGAGAAAGTCCACGGCATGAACACCGGCGGCGCCTACACCTTCCCCTTCGGCCGGGTCAAGATGACCATCGCCCACCACAGCAGCGCCCTGCCGGACGGGAGCAACGGCGGCAACCCCATGGGCATCCTGATCCATTTCAACGACGGCCGCGATCTCTACTTCGCCGGGGACACCGCCCTGACCTACGACATGAAGCTCATCGGCGAAGCGGGCGGGGTGGACCTGGCCCTGCTGCCCATCGGCGACAACTTCACCATGGGGCCGGAGGACGCCATCCAGGCGGCCCAGTTTGTCAAGGCCAAACACGTAATCCCCATCCACTACAACACCTTCCCGCCCATCCAACAGGATGCCCAGAGCTTTGCCCAGCGGCTGCGGGAAGTGGCCGAGATCGACTGCACCGTGCTGGAACCCGGCGCAGAGTTTACCCTGTAAGCCAGTTCAGCCGGTTGATCTGAGACCCAAAAAAGGAGGGATGGCTGACATGGTGGCCTGGATCGCCCTGATTGCCACGTTGTTGGTGGCCGGCTATGTCTGGAAATTACATCAGGAGCTGGAAACGGCCCGACAACGGCTGGACCGTTACAACCGGGCGCTGTTCGATGCCAGCGATGAAATTCGCCAGTTGCGGGAAGCCCTACACGAGACCGGCGCCCGCCTCCACGCCGAGCTGCTCCAGCGTACCCACACGGTCGCCTTCCACCCGGAGATGACCGTGCGGGAAGCCCAGCTCCTGCATTCCCAGGTACAGGAGGTGATGGCGGCCTTCCACCTGGGCGGTTGCAGTAGCTGCGCCGTGGAGCCAGACGAGACGCTGGCCGCCATCTGCCGGCGCCAGGGGCTGGATGTGAACCAACTGGTGGGCGCCCTCAATCAACTGGTGGACCAGTCGGCCAACGGGCACGACGCCCCGGCCCCCAAGCATGTTAAAATTCCGAATGTGGAGCTCAATTTTTGAGTCACCCTATCTTTGCAGATTGCATTCGATCCACAGATTCCACAGATGAACACAGATTTTTACCCAGCGCGATCTGTGTAATCCGTGTTATCGGTGGAATCTGTGGCTAAAACCGAAAGGGCAAAGATAGTGGGATCAATTCGAGCTCTATCCGTGGAGCGCCATGTGAAATCAGCTCCACTTCTGAACGAGGTAGCCCCAATAGTAAGGGTTTGTTGAATGATGGAGGAATCCATGTCGGAAATTAGCGAATTTGCCGTCCATGCCAAGGCCGAGTTGCTCTTCCCGGCCCATCTGATCTCGGCCCTGCGAGATTTACGGGGGGAAGAGTGGCGCGCCCTGGTTGACCGTGTTGCGGCACTTCCCGAGACCCATCCAGACAGCCTGGCTTTTGTCCTGATGATGATCGAGCTGGATGGCTGCCTGAAGTGCAACAGCAACAACTACAAATTCCTCCGTGGCTGCTACCTCTGCGCGACCCAGACGGTCCAGTCGTTTAAGGGGAGTGACAGCGACCTGATCGACCTGTACAACAAGGCCAAAAAAGAGCTGAACACCCACCTGCAACAGGGTGTCCGGCCCAATGAGCTTTCCCTGGCCGTGTGACCTTCCCTCGGCAAGCCTGCAGGACAAACCAGCGCGTGCCGGCGCTGGTTTTTTCTATCGGACGCCGGCACCGTTGCAAGGAGGACGCATCCCATGGGAGCCCACGGCCCCCAGGCCATCCCATGGGGCGTATCCGATTGAGAGCATGCCTGTGAACGGACAACCACCTGAACGACCCCACCCCCTCCGGGTCGCCATCATCGGCGGTGGCGTGACCGGCCTGACCGCCGCCTACGACCTGACGGCCGGCCAGAGCGGCCCGCCCATTCGGGTCACCCTCTTCGAGGGCCAGCCCTACCTGGGTGGGCTGGCCGCCGGCTTCAAAGGGCGGCCGGAGTGGGAATGGCCGCTGGAACATTTTTACCACCATCTGTTCCTGTCGGACCGGGCCATGCTCCAGCTGCTGGACGAGATCGGCTTCGCCCATGCCCTCCGACGCTACCGCCCCAACACCGCCATCCACCATCGGGGCCAAAATTACCCCCTGGACAGTGTCACCCGGGTGTTGACCTTCCCCCTCATCCCCCTGGTGGATCGCCTGCGCATGGGGCTGGTGGTCGCCTACCTGCGCTACCACCCCCTGCGCCCCTGGCGTCGGTTCGACCAGATCCCGGCGGACGCCTGGCTGCGCAAGTGGATGGGCAACCGGGCCTACGAAGCCGCCTGGGAATTCCAGCTGCAGGGCAAATTCGGCGACTACTATCGGGAGGTCAACCTGGCCTGGTTCTGGGCTCGGGTGGTGGCCCGCACCACCCAGCTCGCCTACTTCGACGGCGGCTTTCAGGCATTTATCGACCACCTGGCCGGCCGGGTCCAGGCCCAGGGAGCCCAGATCCACCTGCAGACGCCGGTCCAGGCCATTCATCCCCTGCCTGGCGGCGGCTTTCAGGTGGAAGTGGCCGGTCAGCCCTCCCAGACCTTTGACGTGGTGTTGAGCACCACCAGCCCCAGGCTCATGGCCCGACTGGCGCCGGCGCTGCCAGAAAGCTACCTGGCCGGCCTGCGACAATTGCGCAGCCTGGGCGCGGTGGTGTTAACCCTGGCCCTGGACCGTCCGTTGACCCGGGACATGTACTGGATCAGCGTCCCCAAGCAGGAGGGGATCCCCTTCCTGGCCCTGGTGGAACACACCAACATGGTGGACCCGTCCCACTACGCCGGGGATCATCTGCTCTACCTGGGCGACTATCTGCCGCCAGAGCATCCCTACTTCCAGATGACCGCGGAGGAGCTCACGGCCGAATTTGCGCCCCACCTGCGCCGTTTTAACCCAAATTTTCAGCCCGACTGGATCACCGGCGCCTGGCTCCACAAGGCTTCCTACGCCCAGCCGGTCCCGCCGGTGGGCTACGCCCGGATGATCCCGGATATTCGGACGCCCCTGCCCGGCCTCTATTTTGCCTCCATGAGCCAGGTCTATCCCTGGGATCGGGGCACCAACTTCGCCGTGGAAATGGGTCGCAAGGTCGTCCGCCTGATCCGCCAGGACCTGCAGGCCGGCCGCTTGCGCCAGATCAACGAACCGGCCGTGGGCCGGCCCCATAATCGTGCAGGAGATACGACGAACCACACCACGGAACCCGTGGCAGCCCAAGGGCGTCACGCCTCTGAAAGGCGATGACGTGGATACACGAGAGAGGAATCAGATATGACGGCAACACAAAACCCACAGAACGGCATTACGGAAGAAGCCATCCTCCAGGCCCTGCGCACGGTCCAGGAGCCGGAATTGCATCAGGACCTGGTGACCCTCAACATGGTGCGGGATATCACCATCCGGGGCAAGGAAGTGGGCTTCACCATCATGTTGACTACGCCGGCCTGCCCCCTGCGCAGCCGCATGGAACAGGAGAGCATCGAAGCCGTGAAGCGGCTGGTGCCCGGCGTGGAGACGGTGAACGTCCGCTTCGACGCCACCGTCCGGGCAGACAGCCGCATTGCCGGCAAGCTCAACATCGACGTCAAGAACATCATCGCCGTGGCCAGCGGCAAAGGCGGCGTGGGCAAGAGCACGGTCAGCACCAACCTGGCCGTCAGCCTGGCCCTGGAAGGGGCCCAGGTGGGCGTGCTGGACGCCGACATCTACGGCCCCAACATCCCCATCATGTTCGGCCTTTCGGGCAAGCCCCGCATCGAGCAGAACAAGATGGTGCCGCTGGAAGCCTACGGCGTCAAGGTGATCAGCATGGGCTTCCTCATGCCTGAAGGCGAGGCGGTGGTCTGGCGGGGGCCCATGCTCCACAAAGCCATCCAGCAGCTCTTCACCGACGTGCGCTGGGGCTCCCTGGACTACCTGATCGTGGACCTGCCCCCGGGCACCGGCGACGCGCAGCTCAGCCTGGCCCAGAGCGTCCCCCTGACCGGTGGCATCATCGTCACCACGCCCCAGGCCGTGGCCATCAGCGACGCCCGGCGGGGCGCCACCGCGTTTAAGCGGCTGGAGGTGCCCATCCTGGGGGTGATCGAAAACATGGCCGGGGAGATCTTCGGCATGGGCGGCGGTGAAGAGGCGGCCCGCCAGATGGGCGTGGAATTTCTCGGCCGCATCGAGCTGGATCCCCGTATCCGAGAGGGCGGCGACGCGGGCAAGCCCATCGTCATCGATGCTCCCGACAGCGCCGCGGCCCAACAGTTCCGGACCCTGGCCCGCCTGGTGGCGGCGCGCATCAGCGTCATGACCCTGCTGCCCGATCCGGAGCTGCGCATCCTGTAACGTCCACCACCACCGGGTGCGTGCCCTCCAGAACGGCACGCACCCGACCCAACCATCCTCAGATAGCCCATCCTATCACAGGGAAAGATGTCCGGATCATGCTCAGCCTGTCCGAAAAGCTGCTCTTCCTCGTCTTGACCGCGGCTTCCCTGGCCTATGCCTTCATCGGCTTCCAAAACGTCTATCGGGTCATTGCCCGAGGCAGCGGGGAACGCCCCAGCGCCGAGACGCTGCGTCGGCGGGCCCGGGAAGCCCTAATCACCTGGGTCACCACCCGGCCCATCTGGAAAGCCCGCCCCGCCACCAGCCTCTTCCACGGGCTGATCGCCTGGGGCTTCATGTTCTACTTCCTGGTCAACTTTGGCGACCTGCTGGAGGGCTTTTTCCCCATCGCTTTCCTGGGCAAAGGCTGGCTGGGTGGATTCTACCGTTTCCTGGCCGACCTCTTCAGCGCCGGCGTACTGGTGGGCATGATCTACTTCCTGGCCCGACGCTTCCTCTTCCGGAGCCCGGCCCTCCGCTACCGGGAGAACATCCGGCTGCTGCCGGCGGTCCAGGAAGGGGCCATCGCCCGGGATTCCCTCATCGTGGGCCTCTTCATCCTGTTCCACGTGGGCTTTCGACTGTTGGCGGCCAGTTTTGCCGTCGCGGCGGAAGGGGGCGACTGGGGACAGCCCTTCGCCCATCTGCTCAGCCTGGCCTGGCAGGGCTGGAGCGAAGGCGCACTGACCGCGGGCCATCGGTTTGGCTGGTGGGGCGCCCTGGGCCTGATCCTGCTCTTTGTGCCCTATTTCCCCTACACCAAGCACTTCCACCTGGTCATGGCCGGGGTGAACTACCTGACCAAACCCCAGCGCACTTCCCTGGGTGCGCTGGACCCCATCGATTTCGAGGACGAGACGGTGGAAAGCTTTGGCGTGGCCCGGATCGAGGAGCTGCCCTGGACCCACCTGGTGGACGCCTACGCGTGCATCATGTGCAACCGCTGCCAGGACGTCTGCCCGGCCTATGCCACCGGCAAGGAGCTCTCCCCCGCTGCGCTGGAGGTCAACAAGCGGCTCTACCTGAACGCCCACCTGGAGGAGCTGGCCGCCGGGCAATCATCCGAATTTAGTCTGCTAGATTTCGCCATCAGCGAGTCGGCCGTTTGGGCTTGCACCGCCTGTGGCGCCTGTGTGGAGATCTGCCCGGTGGGCAATGAGCCCATGTTCGACATCCTGTACCTCCGGCGCCACCAGGTGCTGATGGAGAGTCAATTTCCCCGTCAGCTCCAGAACGCGTTCCGGGGCATGGAGCGCAACGGCAACCCGTGGAACCAGAGTGCAGCCGAGCGGCTGGCGTGGGCAGAGGGACTGAACGTGCCCACCATCGACGAAAACCCGGAACCGGAGATCCTGTGGTGGGTGGGCTGTGCACCGGCCTATGATCCCCGCGCCCGGGAGACGGCCCGGGCCCTGGCCCAGGTGCTCCAGGCAGCCGGGGTCAATTTTGCCGTGCTGGGCGAACAGGAGAGCTGCACCGGCGACGCAGCCCGGCGGGCCGGCAACGAGTACCTCTTCTACGAGATGGCCCTGGCCAATATCGAAACCCTCAACGCAGTACAGCCCAAACGCATTGTCACCACCTGTCCCCACTGCCTCCACACCCTGGGCAAGGAGTATCCCCAGTACGGCGGCCACTACGAGGTCATCCATCACACCCAGCTCCTGTCGGAACTGGCCGCGGCCGGCAAGATCCAGGTCCAGGCCAACGGCAGCACCGACACCATCACCTTCCACGACCCCTGCTACCTGGGGCGCCACAACGGCATCGTGGCCCCACCCCGGCAGGTGCTCCAGGAGCTGGGCCTTCAAGTGGTGGAGATGCCCCGCCACGGCGCCCACTCTTTCTGTTGTGGGGCCGGGGGCGCCCAGATGTGGAAAGAAGAAGAACACGGGGACGAAGCGGTAAACGTCCACCGCTATCGAGAAGCGGAATCCACCGGCGCTGGCACCCTGGCTGTGGGCTGCCCCTTCTGCCTGACCATGCTCACAGATGCGTCCCGCAAGACGGACAATGCCCTGGCCGTCAAGGACATCGCCGAACTGGTGGCCGAGCGGCTCTCCTGACCCACGCAGATGAACGCTGATTCGGGTTACTCTCTCCCGCGTTTCTTTGCGCCTTTGTGTTCAAAAACGCCCTTTTTGCAGGGGGTCATCCCATGGAACTGGAATCCTCCACAGCGCCAATGATCCCGCTCTGGTTGGCAGGGGAAGCGCCGGCCGGGCCGGCACCCTCCTTTCGCCCCTGGCTGGAGCCGTACCTGCTGGAGACCGAAAGGCCCCTGGGCGCAGTGCTGATCTGCCCGGGTGGCGGCTATCGAAACCGGGCACCCCACGAAGGAGAACCGGTGGCCCGGCGCTTCAACCGCCTGGGCTGGCACGCCTTTGTGGTCCACTACCGGGTGGCGCCCCACCGCCATCCCCGCCCCCTGCAGGATGCCGCCCGGGCCCTGCGCCTCATCCGACAACAGGCGACGACCTGGCAGGTGGATCCGGACCACGTGGCCGTCTGTGGCTTCTCCGCCGGGGGACACCTGGCGGCCAGCCTGGGCGTCCACTTCCGGCACCCATCCCTCCAGGGAACAGGCCCGCTGGAGCGCCTGTCCTGCCGGCCCGATGGGCTGATCCTCTGCTACCCGGTCATCACCGCGGGGGAATTTCGCCATGCCGGCTCCTTCGAGAACCTGCTGGGGCCGGATGCCACACCGGCCCAACGCCTGGAGCTGTCCCTGGAAACCCGGGTAAGCCCGGAGACGCCGCCCACCTTCCTGTGGCACACGGCCGATGACCCGGCCGTGCCGGTGGAAAACAGCCTGCTCTTTGCCCAGGCGCTGCGCCGCCACCGGGTCCCCTTCGAACTCCACGTCTACCCCCACGGCCGGCACGGGCTGGGGCTGGCCGACGAAGATCCCCACGTGGCCAGCTGGTTGCCCCTCTGTGCTGCCTGGCTTCGCAGCCTGGGCTGGCCGACAGCCGCCCGGGACACCACCGCCTGAGGCAGCGCCCCTTACCGCAGCGCCTCCACGATGGCCTGGATGTTGTAACGCATCATGGCCACATAGGTGGGTGCCGGGCCATCCGGGGCGCTGAGCTCCTCCGTGTAGATGGGCACGACGGCGATGTTCAGATCCCGGGCCACCTGTTCCGCCAGGGCCGGATTCACGTTCGTGCCCACGAAGATGGCCGTCGCGCCCACGGAGCGAATCTGCTCCTGGAGGGCTGCCAGCTCCCGGGCCGAGGGCGCGGCCATGGTGCTGAACGAGGGGAGCACCGCCCCCACCAGCTTGAAGCCATAGGCCGCTGCCAGGTAACCCAGGGTCTCATGGTCGGTCACCAGGAGGCGCTTCTCCGGAGGGATGGACTCCACCGCGGTTCGGATCTCACGGTCCAGGGCCTCCAGCTCCTGGCGGTAGCGTTCCGCGGCCTCCTGGTACGCCGGGGCGTGGGCCGGGTCCAGGCGGGAGAGGGTCTCCTGGATGTTCTGGACCCAAATCATGACATTCCGCACGTCGAACCAGGTGTGGGGGTCGACGCCCTGGCCGTGTTCATGGTCGTGTTCATGGCCGTGCTCCTCCCCTGTGCCGGCCTCCTCGGCCAGGGACCGGGGAGTCACGCCCACATTGACCGGCACCAACACGGCATCGCCTTCCAGATTCTCCAACACAGGGTCCATCGCCTCCTCCAACCCCAGGCCATTGATGAAGATGACGTGGGCCTGGTTGAGGGTGCGCAGGTCCGCCGGCGTGGCCGTGTAGCTGTGGGGATCGGCACCGGCGGGGAGGAGAGTCGCCAGCTCGATGTACTCGCCCCCCACCTGCCGCACCACATCGGCGATAATTTGGGTGCTGGCCACCACCCGCAATTTCTCGCCGGACGCCAGGGTGACCGGTTCCAGGGGCGGCAACGCCTGGAGCGCCTCCGTCGCAGCGTGGGTCGGTTCCACAGCGTGGGGATCGGCCCCGGTGGAGACGCTCCCGGTGGCCCCAGGCCCAGAGGCCACGCAGGCCGCCAGCAGCAGGGGTAAGAGCAGCAGGACAAAGGGGAATTGCCAGTAACTCAGTCGCCGAAGGCCCATTTCTATCTCCTCGTTTTTCGTCTTAGCGCCCTTGCGCCTTTGCATTCAAAGTGCCTTCTAGGGGCGGGGATGCCCTGTCGGCCAGGTACGTCCACCACGCCCACAAATGAGAATTATTCTCATTTGTGGGCAGCATTATAACGCCAAGGTGGCCAGACGGGCAAACCAGGCTGCTGCCCATGGCAGAAAACCAGGACAAAAAAACGCCCTGCGGCGCTGAGGCAGCAGGGCGTTTTCCCGGCTGGCAGGGGCCGTCACAGTTTGTAGCCGAAACGGCGCAACAGGGCTTTGCGCTCCGCGATCTCGGCCTCCCCTTCCACGCCCTTGGTGCGGACGCCGTCGATCACCCCCAGGATGCCTCGACCCTGCTCCGTCTCGGCGATGATGACCTCGGTGGGGTTGGCGGTGGCGCAGAAGATGCGGCAGACTTCGGGAACGGCCTGGACCGCTTTGAGCACGTTGATGGGGAAGAAGCCCTCGCCCAGGAAGAGGATGAAGGTGTGGCCGGCAGCCAGGTTCAGGGCGTTGCTTTTGGCCAGCTCGATCAACGCCTCGTCGGTCCCCGTCCAGCGGACCAGCGCCGGGCCGGAGGCTTCGCAAAAGGCCAGGCCGAACTTGATGCCCGGCACGGCCGTCACCAGGGCCTCGTGAATGTCTTCGACAGTCTTGATGAAGTGGCTCTGCCCCAGAATAAAGTTGATGGACTCCGGTTTCTCGATACGGACGGTGGACAGCTCCATGGCTTGCTCCTCCATTTAGTATGCCCCACAATGGGTATGTCCCACAATGGGTATGTCCCACAATGGGTATGCTCCACCAGGGTAGGCACCTACCCGTGACAGTCGGCGCACAGGCCGTAGAATTCCAGCAGGTGGCTCTCGATCTGGAAGCCGAAGCGCTCGGCCAGCTCCTGGGCCATCTCGTCGGCCATGCACTGCTCGAAGTCGATAATTTTGCCACAGGCCGAGCAGACCAGGTGATGGTGGCCGCCCTCGGCCCGGATGTACATGGGACCTTCCTCGCCCACGTAAATGGGGCGCACCACGCCCAGTTGGGTCAGGAGTTCCAGGGTGCGATAGACGGTGGCCCGCCCCAACGCGGGGTGGATGGTGCGGGCCTGCTCCAGGATCTCGCTGGGGTTCAGGTGTTCTCCCTCCTGGCGGATGACTTCCAGGACGGCCAGGCGAGGCGGGGTAATCTTGTAGCCGGCGGCGCGGAGGCGCTCAATCCAACGGTCAGTCATGGGGTTTTCCTGCCATCATCGCTTGATACGACGGGGCAGCCTGCGATCTGCCGCTGCAGGCTGCATGTCCCAATCATGATACACGACCTGGACGCCTTTTTCAACGGCGGCTCAGAGGTCCACTTCCTGCTGGCCGGTGATCAGCACCACCCGGTTGTTGCCGTTGAGATTGCCGATGGCCGAGAGGAACTCCTGGGCCTCGGAAGGGCGCTTCATCTCCACGCTGTAGACCAGCTCCGTCAGCGTGCCGGCCTGTACCGTCTCGATGGCCACCAGCTCATAGCGGTTGAGGTAGCGGCCAAACACGTTGTCGAAAAGGGTATCGTAGGAGACGGTGCTGGGCAGCCAGATCTTGAGGAGCTGGCTAGCGGTCTCCTTGGCGAAGAGGTTGAAATTCACCATCACCCACACCAGGGCAGAGATGACAAAGGTAGCGATGATGGCCAGCAGATAGAAGCGGGTGCCACAGGCCATGCCGATGGCCATGGCAAAGAAGATGAAGCCCACATCCCGGGTCTCTTTGATGGCGTTCCGAAAGCGGACGATGGAGAGGGCCCCCACCAGGGTAAAGGCCCGGGCGATGTTGGAGCCGATGATCAGCATGACGATCCCCACCACCATGGACATGAGGATCAGGGTATGGACGAAGGACTGGACATAGGTGGCGCCCCGGTGGGTTTCCCGGTAGACCCAGGCGATCACCAGGGAGAGGAGAAAGCTGAGCACCACGGTGATCACCACATCCTGCACGGTGAAGACTTCCGTGGCGTCGTGAAGTTGTTGGAGTAGCTGAGTGAAATCCATTTCCGTTCCTACATTCATAGGCCCATGGGGGATGGTACGTAGTAGTGACATAAGGGACGCAGGTCACGCATCCTTGCGTGACCGAGGTGCAGGCACCCCTACGGCGACGCACCGTCTGAGCCGGGGTAGATGAGCATGCGGCGCCGGCCCGCGATCCGTCGGCTCTGCTGGAGGGCCAGACAGTATTTGCTGATGCGCTGAAAGGTGCAGCGATGCCGGCTCAGGAGCTGGGCCAGCCAGTAGGGCACGTTGTGGTTAACCTTAACCTCCATGATGCAGAAATCCGGCGGCAGGAAGTAGTGGTTTTGGGCATGGCCGGTGGAGAGCAGGGAAAGGTCATGGGTGCGCCCCTTGAGATCGGTGTCGAAGGTGATGCGTAGATCCGGGTAGTATTCATTGCCCTGGAAAGCGCGACGGTGATAGGTCACCACACAGGTGGGATGGAGCTGCAGGGTGTAGTAGAGCCAGCATATTTCGCCCAACAGCGCCCGTTCGGACGGGTCGGCTGTCGCCTGATAGGCCTGATCCAGCCGGTCGAAGTCCATGGCCTGGGCATAGGGCAGTTGAATCCGCCGCTTGCCCATGAGCTGATCCACCCGGTGTTTCACCTCCAGGTAGACGGGGGTGTCCGGCCCGATGGGCTGGTTGCCGTAGGCCCGCACCCGGATCTTGCGCCGCTCCCGGTGGCCGTCCAGCTTGTCCCAAAAGGAGCGCAGGTCCGGCGTGTCGAAGTAGACGCTGGCGATCCGGTAACCGCCCAAGGCATCGCCGTTGGGATCGGGCACCATGTACTGGGTCAACTCTTCCGCCACGGCCTGGTACTGCTCTCGCCGCAGCAGATACTTGAGCTCGTAGCGCAGCCGGGTTTTCACCCGCAGGTGGGCGCTGGAGCTGCGGTCGATGGCTTGCATGTTCGCCTCTCACTTCCCTGGATGGCACGCTCCCGGGCTTCACTCCACGGGTGGATCATCTCGGCCCGGCGAGCCGTAGAGCTCGGCACTGGCCCGCCAGCTTTCCGGCAGGTTGGGATCGCCCTGGGGATCCACCAGGACCAGGGAATCCCCTGCACCGGCTGCACTCTGGGGCCAGCCGTCATCGCTGCTGTAGGTCACCGACGTGATGAGCTGGCCCGTGGCGCTGTAGAGGGCGATGGTCTCTCCCTCGTTGGCCAGCCGCCCCTGGTAGATGCCGCCGATCTCGGCCTCGGGGTAGCGCCGACGGAAATCCTTGAAATCCCGCACCAATACCAGGAAGGCGCCAGGCGCCAGCCGGGTGTAGCGGGGAAAGACGAAGTCGATGCCTTCGAAGTAGGCGCCGCCCAGGCGGGCCGTCACGCTGCCCAGGTTCTTCAGCTCGATGAATTCGTAGTCGTTGCCGCCCACGGGGTCGTACATGATTTCAGTGATGCGCACATCGCTGCGCTGGCCCTCCCGACGGAAGGTGGCCTCCTGGAGGGCGCTCCAGGTCTCCCCGACCTTCACCCGGGCCTTGACCGTGGTGGCCGTGGTCAACAGCAGGGGATCGCCCTGGTAACGGCGGGCGCCGGGCGCCACCTGGCCGGTGCCCGGCTGGCGGGGATCGCTGCCGTCCAGGGTGTAGTAGATCTCCCCCTCGGGGGCGGACAGGGTGAGGGCCAGACGGTCGGCAAAGGTGCCGCCCTGCTGGCTGAAGGTGGGCGGATCGATGGGCGGGTAGAAGCCCTGGGCCCGGGCCATCTCCATCAGCCGGTCGGCGTTACCCACCATCTGCTCGGCCACCAGAGCCCGGGCCCGCTGCCAGTCATCCGGCGTGATGGGCTCGGGGTAGCGCACATCGCCCCAGCGGGCGGATTCGGCCGCGATGGCCTTCTCCAGGGGGGCGGTGATGGCTTCCCAGCGGGCCAGCGCGTTCTTTTGGCTGAGCGCGCCGTCGTGGTAGAGATGCCGATAGAGACGGTCGGCGAAGAGGAGCCGGAACTCCGGGTTCTCCATGAGGGCGGTGAAGACCCGTTTCACCACATTGGGGTAGGGCGCCCCTTCGAAGCCATCCGAGCCCAGCACGATGGCCGCGCCATCCTCCCAGGTGCGCTCCGCGTCCCACACAAAAAAGAGATTGCGGCCCGCCGGGTTTTGCACCACCACGTACCAGTTGTTCTCCGGCCAGTCCCGGTTGCCCGCGTACCAGTTGAGGATGATGTAGTCGCTGAACTGGATGGGATCGATGAACTCCAACATGGTGGCATATTTCTCGGGGTCGGCCAGCCCGCCGGCCTGGGCCAGTTGAATGAGGACGTTGATTCGATCCTGGGGGCCGCTCACGGGGCCGCTGTGGTTGGCGCTGGACCATTCTTCCTTCTGGCCGCCCAGGTACGCGGCGGCGAAGGATTCGTCCGGGCGTTCCACCAGGTTGTAGATGCCCCAGTAGAGGCCGTTCAGATACAGGTGCACGAAACGTCCGTGGGAGCCCAGGCCGCTCATGGCGATCTGGGAGGCGCGGGCCCATTCATCCCGGGCGTATGTATCCAGGCGATGGTCGATGGGGTTGTCCGGCGCCCAGGGGTGGCCGGCAAAGCTGCGGTCCACACCGCCCCGGAGGATCAGGGTATCGAACCGGTCCACGGGCGAATTGGCGAAGATAGGCACCGTCAGGTACGCGGCGCCGTACTCCCGGCGGAAGAAGAGGCGGAAGGAATGCTTGGGCATGAACTCCCAGCGGCCGGCGCCGCCCTGGATGCGCAGGCCGGCGTTAAGTTGGAAATCCGGCACTTGCCCCTGGGGGTCGATCCACTCCACCGAGACCGGCCGCTCCATCTCCCGGCCCCGGTCCCGAGGACGGCTGTAGATCTCGAAAAGCGCGTCCTGGTCGGTGACCAGGGAAATGGTGGGCAGGGCCAGCAGCCCCTCCTGAACCATGGGGCCGTAGCGGGGGTCCTCCACGATGCGGGGATCCATGGCGTAGTCGGCCTCCTGGGGCGTTCCGGCCTGATAGCCACCGAAGTCGATGGCGTGGGTCCCCCAGGTGGCCGGGAAACCTGGCGGCTCTGCCGGCTGACGCGCCACATCCGCCGGGAAGATGTAGGTGTGGGTGACGGCCAGCCCGGGGCGATAGCCCGGGCGGAAGGCGGCTGCCCGCACTGCCGTGGTGGTGGTGATGGGGATGGGCTCCCGGTAGAGGTGGCCGTGTTCCTCCGTCGGCGTGCTGCCGTCGGTGGTGTAGCGGATGACCGCTTCCGGATCGTCCACGGACAGGGTCAGCAGGAACGGCTCGTCGTAGAAGCCCCGGGACGGGCTAAACTGGACCGCTGGCAGCAGATCCTGCCACACCTGGTCTGTGTCGTTGGCTGCGCCGGGCGTGGGGTTGGCCAGGTAGCCGTAGCCGTCCCCGATGCGGCCGTAGGAGACATCTTCGAACTGCTGGCCATATTCAATGGCAGAGGCGTCCATGAAGCGGCGGGACGTGGGCGAATAGAGGGCCAGGAAGCCCTGTTGGCTGTTCAGGCGAAAGTTGGTGTGGACGTAGCGCTCGCCGTCCTCGGCGTCGATCTGGCTGCGGTCTTTGCCCGACGCCATCACCAGCAGGTAGCCGCCCCCGGGGATCACCAGGTCATCCTCGAAGACCCACTTGGTGGGCCGGGCCGGATCGTCGCTCAGGCTCCAGCCCACCAGGTTGATGTCGGTGGCCGTGCGGTTGTACAGCTCGATCCAGTCGGACGGGTCGCCATCTTCGTCCAGGAAGCCGCCCCCGTTGGCAGCCAGAAACTCGTTGATGACCACCGGGCCGGCCTCTCCTGGGTTGGGGGTGGTGGGGTCTGCCAACAGCCGTTGCAGGTTCAGGAGAATCAGCAGGACGGCCAGGAGAGCCAGGGTGCGCCCCCAGCGCCGTCGAAAATAAATGCCCTTGTTCATCGATTCACAACCCGTTCGTGCCCCATGGGGCCCGGCAGCCTCCCCGGCCGATCCGGATGGCCAAAGCCGCCGCTGCCCCGCGTCCAACAGGCGGACAGGGAAGATTGCATCCTACAAGTGTACATGGTCCGGCGGGATTCTAGAAATATGGAAGGCTGAAAAGGAGTCCACCCACCTTCCCGATGCGCTTGAACGATGCCACAGACCCGGGGCGGCTTTATGCAAAGCGGCCGCATGTGTTACATTGGAGCGGTCATTTGGGTCGGCTGTAAAGAAAGCAAAGAGACGGACTTCAAATAATGAGCGAAAAAATCATCTATTCCATGGTAGGCGTCGGCAAGACCTACCCACCCAACAACCAGGTCCTGCGGGATATCAGCCTCTCCTATTTCTATGGCGCCAAGATCGGCGTCCTGGGCCTGAACGGCGCGGGCAAGAGCACCCTGCTGCGCATCATGGCCGGTGTGGAGAAGGACTTCATCGGGGAGACCATCCTGGCCGAAGGCTACACCATCGGCTACCTGGAGCAGGAACCCCAGCTAGACAACAACAAAACCGTGCGCCAGGTGGTGGAGGAGGGCGTGCAGGAAGTGGTGGATGCCCTGGCCGAATTCGATGAAATCAACATGAAGTTCGGCGAGGATCTGTCCCCAGAGGAGATGGATGCCCTGTTGGCCCGCCAGGCCGAGGTCCAGGACAAGCTGGACGCGCTCAACGCCTGGGATCTGGACAGCCGGCTGGAGCTGGCCATGGACGCCCTGCGCTGTCCGCCGGGGGATACCCCGGTCGCGGTGCTCTCCGGCGGCGAACGGCGGCGGGTCGCCCTCTGCCGCCTCCTCCTCCAGGAGCCGGACATCCTGCTGCTGGACGAGCCCACCAATCACCTGGACGCGGAATCGGTGGCCTGGCTGGAGCGCCATCTGCAGCAGTACAAGGGCACCGTCATCGCCGTCACCCACGACCGCTACTTCCTGGACAACGTGGCCGGCTGGATCCTGGAGCTGGATCGGGGTCACGGCATCCCCTGGAAGGGGAACTACTCCTCCTGGCTGGAGCAAAAACGACAGCGCCTGGCTCAGGAGGAGAAGCAGGCCTCCCTGCGTCAGAAGACCCTGGAGCGGGAACTGGCCTGGCTCCACATGACGCCCAAGGCCCAACAGACCAAGCGCAAGGCCCGCATCAACGCCTACAACGAGCTCCTCTCCCAGGAGATGGAGCGGGCGCGAGAGGAGCGGGAGATCTACATCGCGCCGGGGCCGCGGCTGGGCGACGTGGTGATCCGGGCCGAGAACATCACCAAGGCCTTCGGCGACAACCTGCTCTACGAGAACCTGAGCTTCGACGTGCCGCCGGGAGCCATCGTGGGCATTATCGGCCCCAACGGCGCCGGCAAGAGTACCCTCTTCCGCATGATCGTGGGCCAGGAACAGCCCGACGCCGGGACCATCACCGTGGGCAGCACCGTCAAACTGGCCTACGTGGACCAAAGCCGGGACATCCTGGACCCCAATAAGACCGTCTGGGAGGAAATTTCCGACGGCAACGAACAGATCCGCATCGGCGACCGCCTGGTCAACTCCCGGGCCTACGTGGCCCGCTTCAACTTCACCGGGACTGACCAGCAAAAGAAGGTGGGCAGCCTCTCTGGCGGCGAGCGCAACCGGGTCCACCTGGCCAAGATGCTCAAATCCGGCGCCAACGTCCTGCTGTTGGACGAACCCAGCAACGACCTGGACGTGAACACCCTGCGCGCGCTGGAAGACGCGCTGGAGAGCTTCGCCGGCTGCGCCCTGATCATCTCCCACGATCGCTGGTTCCTGGACCGCATCGCCACCCACATCCTGGCCTTTGAGGGCAACAGTCAGGTGGTCTGGTTCCCGGGCAACTACAGCGAGTACGAAGCCGACCGGCGTCGGCGGCTGGGCGCGGCGGCCGACCGGCCCCACCGCATCACCTACCGCAAGCTGCGCCGGGCGTAGCGGGACACGCCGGGTGGGAGCGCTCTGCCGATGCCGCCCACCCGGCGCCCGGCCACTGCTCCCGGTGGGCGTGTCCCCTCAAAAGAGCCCGCCCTGGATCAGCGGCTGTTCATCCTCCGCCTCGGGTGGCGCCGCCTCCGGCGGGTCGCCCGAGGCTTCGTCCAACCCCAGTTGTTTTTCCAACCACTGGATCTGGCGCTCCAGATCCGGGATATCGCACTGGCTGACGGGCTTCCCGTAGCGTTCAATCAGGGTAGCGTTGACCTTGCGGATGGTCTCGCCGTTGACGTGGCCGTAGACCTTGGCCGCGTATTGGCCCACCAGCCCCTGCCGCCGCCGGCGCAACTGCTCCCGCCGCTCCCGGTCGGTCACCAGGGGCGGCTCCTCCTCCAGCTCTTCAGAATAGCCGCTGTGGTTGAAGCCGATGTTGGCGATGGCCTCCAGGGTGACGCCATGGTAGAGGACCCGAGGCCCCTGGATGCCGCCGCCGGGTCCGGCCCCTGGCTCCGGCGCCTCCTCCCCCTCGGCCAGCTTGATGGCCCGGGCCGCCTCGTTCCGCTTGGCGTTGACATAGCGGCGCATGGCCAGGTCGTTCAGGCCGAAGATCCAGGCGGTCTGTTCGGCTCGGGGGCGGTTGGGGACTACCCGGCCGGCGCGCATGGTGAACTGGTCCAGCCAGTTGTACTCGCGGATGCCGTTGAGCACCGCGGCCACGGCAATGGGTTTGTGGTCGTAGCCCACGTGGGCCATCCCCACCGTGACCAGCATGTCCCAGCCACCCCGCTTGAAGGCCCGCAGGTTTTCATGGGCGTTGCTGTCGTCGGAAACGGCCAGGAGGCAGCGGGCCCCCAGGGACTGGAGGTAGTCGGCCACCTGGCGGGCGTGCTCCTGGGTGGCACAGCCGGCAATGCCGCAGTAGCGGGGCCAGATCTCCTGGAGTTCCTTGACCTTTTCGAAGGCATGGCGCGCGGCCACCTGCCAGAAGTGGGGGTCGGTGGCCACCCGGGTCAACTGCTGGGCCGTATGGCGCAGCTCGATCTCCTCGGTGGCATAGACGGCCCGGCCCCGCCGCTGGCGTCGCCGGGTCTGATAGAGGCGGCCGTCGAAGAGCACGGCGTCGAAAGGGCGCAGGAAGCCCTGGGCCACCCCGTCGGCATAGGTGATCTGGACATCCGCCACGATGTTGCCCTGGTGGTCATATTCGGCGAAGACGATGGGGTTCTCGTCGGAGCGGTAGGGCGTCCCGGTCATGACGATCTTGCACGCGGCGTGCTCCCCCAGGTCGGAGAGGATGCGGGCCGCCTGGGTGGTGTCGCCGCTGCCGTAGAGCTTTTCGCCCAGGTAGTGGGCTTCGTCACAGACGATGGCCAGCCGGCCGCTGTGGCGCCGGGCGAAACGCCGGTGCACGGCGGGATCCGCGCAGAGGGACTGG
The DNA here is from genome assembly GCF_006569185.2 of Litorilinea aerophila. Classification (NCBI taxonomy): domain Bacteria; kingdom Bacillati; phylum Chloroflexota; class Caldilineae; order Caldilineales; family Caldilineaceae; genus Litorilinea; species Litorilinea aerophila. Next base: position 67,212 of record NZ_VIGC02000009.1, read on the forward strand.
TAGCTGGAGACGTAGCCGAAGGTGCGCAGGGCATGGATGGCCGCGTTCTCCCGGTGGACGATGGGCCCCATGGCCCCCGGCTGAAAGTGGGCCCGCACCGCCTTCCAGTCCAGCTCGAACTGGGAGCAGAGGCCCAGACGGGGGGTGAAGACGGCGACGGCGTCGATACGCCCGGCCTTGAACAGGGCATCCACCACGGCCAGGGCCAGGATGGTCTTGCCTCCGCCGGGTGGAATCACCGCGGTCAGGGTACCACCGTGGGGCTTGGCAAGGGCGGCGTCGACGGCAGCTCGTTGATGGGGTCGTAGGGTGAACATGGATACTCCTTGCCGAAACCGAAGGGTGTAGTGCGACAGGTGATGCGGGTTATGCGTAGGCCCGGCGCACTTCTTCCGCGAGGATGCGCACGCCAGCCCGGACTACTTCCGGATCGCCGGCGTAGTTCATGCGGATGCACTCGTGCTTGTGGCGCCAGTCCAGGGCTTCCAGGCCGGGGAAGAAGTAGTGGCCGGGCAGGACCAGCACCTTGCGCTCCTTCAGCCGTCGGTAGAGTTCCTGACAGGTGATGGGGAGATCCTTGAACCAGAGCCAGAGGAAGAAGGCGCCCTCGGGCCGGTGGATGTAGAAGTCCAGGCCGGCCAGCTCCTCCTGGAACCAGGCCACGGTCTGCCGGGCCTTCTGGAGGTAGTGGGGCCGGATCACCTCATTGCTCAGCCGGATAATTTCCCGGGTGCGCACCAGGTCCAGGGCCAGGGCCGGGCCGAAGCTGCCCGGCGCCAGGCTGATGACCGCGTTCATGGCAGTGATGGCCCGGATCACCTCCGGCGTGGCCACCACGATGCCGGTGCGCGCGCCCGGCAGGCCCAGCTTGGAGAGGCTGAGGCACATGATGATATGGGGCTCCCAGGCGGGCGTGGCCCCCTCAAAAATGATGCCAGGGAAGGGCGCGCCGTAGGCGTTGTCCACGATCAGGGGGATGCCATGGGCTTTGGCCAGCTGGCTCAGGCAGGCCACCTCGTTGTCGGTCAGCACGTTGCCCGTGGGGTTGGTGGGCCGAGAAACGCAGATGGCGCCGATGTTGTCGCCCACAGTCAGGGTGTCGAAATCCACCCGATATTTGAAGAGGTGATCGCCCAGGTGCTGGATCTGGGGACGGTGGGCCACGAAGATGTCGCCGGCGATCCCGGCATCTGCATAGCCGATATACTCCGGCGCGAGGGGCAGGAGGATTTTCTTGTCACGTCCATCCCCGTAGGGGCCGGCAAAGAGGTTGAAAAGGAAAAAGAACGCCGTCTGGCTGCCGCTGGTCAGGGCGATGTTCTCCGGCCCCACCGCCCAGCCGCACTCTTCCCGGAGCAGTTCGGCCAGGGCCGCGATGAAGGTGGGATTGCCGCCCGGCGCGTCGTAATTGCCCACCAGCGCCTCGAAATCCCCCTCACTGTCCAGGATGCGCTCCATGCGCTCCCGGAGGCGGGCCTCCACCGCGGGGATGTGGCTGGGGTTGCCGCCGCCCAGCATGATCATGCCGGGTTCCCGGGCGGCGTTGCCCAGGTCGTCCATCAATCGCAGGATGCCGGAATCTCCCAGAAATTTCTGACCAAATTTCGAATAGTTCATAGATCGACCCTTCGTAGATTCACTCGTCGGGCGGGTCTCCGGCCCGCCGTGGGTGGCCGGTTCGACAACGACAGCGGGCGGGCACGGGGGACCGCCCCGACGGGAACGGGTATCACGTCGTGGGGGCGAATCATGATTCGCCCCTACCGGGCTGCGCATCCGTCGCCTTCCCTTCGCCCGCCGGGGGCTGGTCACACCGTGCGGTTAGAAACCGCACCTACGAACACCGGCGCCCTCCGCCGTAGGCGCAGCTCGTAGCTGCGCATCCGTCGCCTTCCCTTCACCTGCCGGGATGTGGCGACAGCGGGCGGGCACGGGGGCCCGCCCCTACCGTGCATCCGTCGCTGTCCCTTCGCCCGCCGGGAGCTGGTCACATCGTGCGGTTAGAAACCGCACCTACGACAGGGGCCGCCATCCACGCAAATTGGACGCGGCGGATGCGTAGGGCGGGTCTCCGGCCCGCCATGGGTGGCTATGAAATCGCTAATTCGGGAGATTCCCTCCCGCGTTTCTTTGCGCCTTTGCACCTTTGCGCCTTTGCGTTTAAAAATGCCCTTTTTGCAGGGGAGTCATGGCATTTACGCCAAACTGTAGTAGTTTCTGCCGTAGACCCATCAATAGCGGATCTGAAACCGGCTGAATTCCCCGCTGGCCGGAGACCACTGCACCTCTACCCGCTCCACCCGGGCGGCCGGGGAGCCCCGGTGGAGCCAGCGCTCCAGGCTGGCCAGGGCATCCTCTGGGCCTTCGGCCACCACCTCCACGGTGCCATCCGGCCGGTTGGCCACCCAACCGGTGAGCCCCAGCCGGCGGGCCTCCTGCAGGGTGAAGTAGCGGAAGTTGACGCCCTGCACGCGGCCATGGACGATGGCTGTCAACCTCTGCATCTTCCTCTCCTTTCTGCTCACGCCAGGGCTTCGGCCAGCTCGGCCCACGCCTCCATGGACTGCTCCAGCGCCTGCTGCGTCTCGGCATAGGCCTGGCTGAGTTCCTGGATGCGCGCCAGATCCTGGGCCTGGCTGGCCTGCTGCAGCGCTTCTTCCAGCCGGGCCACTTCCGCCTCCAGGCGGTGGATTTCCGCCTCCAGATCGGCCAAAGCCCGTTCCCGCCGACGTTCTTCGTTGCGGCGCATCCGGGCTGCGCGCAGTTCTTCCCGCCCGTTGGCCTGGGTGGTCGCGGCCACCTCTCGGGCAGCCTCCACCTGTCGGGCACGGTCGGCCAGATACTCAGCGTAGGTGCCCGGGAAGATGTGCATGCGGCCATCCTCCAGGGACCAGATCTGGGTGGCCAGGCGGTCGATCAGGTAGCGGTCATGGGAGACCAGCAGGATGGTCCCGTCGAACTGCTCCAGGACCGACTGCAGGATCTCCTGGGCGGGGATGTCCAGGTGGTTGGTGGGCTCGTCCAGGAGCAGGAAGTTGGCTCCCTCCAGCGCGAGGATGGCCAGGGCCAGCCGACCCCGCTCGCCCCCGCTGAGGAGCTTCACCGGCTTGTGGACGTCGTCACCCCGGAACAGGTACTGGGCCAGGTAGCTGCGGGCCTGCCCCAGGAGCATGTGCTTGTGGCGGAGCAGCTCCTCCAGGACCGTGTTCTCCGGGTCCAGGTCCTCGTGGGCCTGGGCAAAATAGCCGATGCGCAGGCTGGCGCCCAGGCGAATCTCGCCGGCCAGGGGCTCCAGCTGGCCCATCAGGGTGCGCAGGAAGGTGGTCTTCCCACTACCGTTGGGGCCGATGAGGGCGGCACACTCCTGGCGTTCCAGCTGAATGGGGTCGGCCACGAAAAGGGGGTGGCCCGGGTAGCCGATGGTCAGTTGGCTGGTGCGCAACACCAGGTTGCCGCTGCGCAGTTTGGTGTGCAGCCGCAAGTTCAGTCGGGGTGGCCGGGTCACCGGGCTCTGGAGAGCCTTGATGGCCTGCTCCACATCGGCCACGCCCCAGCGACTATCGGCGATGTCCACTTCCTCCATCACCTTGCCCCACTGCTTGCTGAGCAGGGCCTGCAGGCCACCCGCTTCCACCACCTTGACCTCCCGCACCAGCCGGCGCAGGCGGCCTTTGGCCATGTTGGAGGTGCTGTCCCGGGCGATGTTGCGTTTGATGTAGTCCAGCTCCTTCAGGAATTTTTCCCGCATGGCCTGGAACTCGGCCTCCCGTCGTTCCCAGCGCTCCTGCCGCTGCTGGAGGTAGGCGCTGTAGTTGCCCCGGTAAGCCTCAATACCGCCCCGGCTCAGCTCCCAGATGCGGTCCACCACCCTGTCCAGGAAGTAGCGGTCATGGCTGACCACCAGCAGCGCACCGGACCAGGAACGCAGCGTTCCCTCCAGCCACTCGATGGCTGCCACGTCCAGGTGGTTGGTGGGCTCGTCCAGGATCAGGAGATCGGGCTGTTCCAGGAGGAGACGGGCCAGCAAGGCCCGGGTCTTCTGGCCGCCGCTCAGGTGGCTGAGGGGCAGGGACCAGTCTTCTTTGCTGAAGCCCAGCCCCTGGAGTACCTGGGCAATGCGGGTCTCGTATTCATAGCCGCCGGCCAGTTCGAAGGCCTGTTGGGCGGCGCTGTATTCGGCCAGCAGTTCTTCGGAGACATCCCCCGCGGCCATGCGGGCTTCCATCGCCTGCAGCTGCGCTTCCTGGGCTTTGATATCGCCAAAGGCCGTGAGCATCTCGGCGTACACCGTGTTGTCCTGGCCGGCGAAGGCTTCCATGGCCTCCTGGCGCAGGTAGCCGATGCGGGCGCCCTGGGCCACGTGGACCTGGCCCGTGGTGGGGGTGGCCAACCCCGCCACGATGCGCAGCAGGGTGGTCTTTCCGATGCCGTTGGGACCCACCAGGCCGATCTTGCCGTCGTTGGGGATGGACGCGGTGATGCCGGTGAAGACATCAAAGTCGCCGAAGGAATGGCCCACGTTGTTCAGCGTCACGATGGACATAACGATGACTCCACTGCAGAAACCACAGATTTCACAGACAGCCCCTCTGTGCAGGAGAGTCTACCATAAGTTCAACAAAGAGCGTAGCTTAGCCGGTCCACGGGCACAGCAGGCAGCGCTTCTGTACGGCCTCCCAGGAGGCCATTTCGACGGGCTTGGAACCATGACCGAGACGCCGTCCCTACTTGTCAAAGAAATCCACATTCGCTATGCTATTCCCCACAGCTGGCGCACCACCTGACGCCTCTCTCGCCCATTTCTCGCCAGATGGAACGCACCCGAATGAACCTTTTCCAGAACAGCTTTCTTCTTCATCCAGGACGATCAGGCCGCCCCCTGCTTCGTCCCCTGGTGATCTTCCTGCTGGTAGGCCTGCTGGGCGTGGGCACAGCCAGACAAGCGAGCGCCCAGCCCTCGCCGCCTACGCCGGAAGCCACCATCCACGTAGTCCAGGCGGGCGATACCCTGAGCCAGATCGCGGCCAACTACGGCATCCCCCTGGACCGGCTCATGGCCCTGAACGGCCTGGATGACCCGGACGCCATCTACGTGGGGCAGAAGCTCCGTCTGACGCCCAGCCTGGCTGCCGACATGGCCATCCCGCCCCCCATGGCTGAAGCGCCCGTCGGACCTGGGGAGGAAGCGAGCCGTCCGCCCATCGCCACCCTCAACCGGACCTACCAGGTCCAGGCGGGCGACACCCTGCACACCATCGCCCTGCGCGCCGGGGTGGACGAGGCAGCCCTGGCCCGGCTGAACGACCTCCCACTCGACAACCCTGGGCTGGCCATCGGCCAGATTTTGCTGCTGCCGGCCACGCCGGCAGACCTGCGGGAGGCACGGGAGGCCGGCTCCCGCCAGGCGGCAGCGGTGTACGTGGTCCAGGCGGGCGACACCCTGGGCGGCATCGCCCAGGCCCACGGCCTCTCCCTGGCCGACCTGCTGGCCGCCAACCGCATCGCGGCCCCCGACGCCATCTACGTGGGCCAGCAGTTGACCATCCCACCGCGGCCGGAGCCGGAGGCACCGCCCCCGGCCCCCCTGCGCCTGGGGCCGGCTCGCAACGGCTTTTTCTACTACACCGTCCGTCCCGGAGATACCCTCTCGGGGCTGGCCCGGGATTTCGACAGCACGGTGCTGGCTGTGCTGGAGTACAACGATCTGCCGGACGCGGAGACGGTGTACACCGGCCTGGAATTGCGCATCCCCTTCGGACCGCCGCCCCTCCCGCTGCGCCTGCCGCCGGTTCCCCTCTCCGGCACCCGCTTCCTGGTCAGCCTCAGTCGCCAGCAGTGCTGGCTGCTGCGGGGCGAAGCCGTGGCCTACAGTTGGCCGTGCAGCACCGGCTACGGCGCCTGGATCACCCGCACCGGCACCTTCCAGGTTCAGACCAAGTTGGAGATGGCCCAGAGCAATGCCTACCAGCTGGACATGCCCTACTGGCTGGGCATCTACGACGTGGGGAGCTACGAGAACGGCATCCACGGGCTGCCCGTCAGTTGGGAGACAGGGGAGAAGATCTGGGAGGGGCTCATCGGCCAGCCGGCTACCTTCGGCTGCGCCATGCTGACCGATGAAGACGCAGCCATCCTCTTCCAGAACGCCTACCTGGGCATGCCGGTCCACATCGTGCCATAAACCCAGACGAACCCGCCGAGCGAGACTGCGCACCCGCCGCCATCCCTTCACCGGCCTGCCTCTGGCGAAACCGTGCGGCCAGGGCTGCCATCCGCGCGGATTGGGAACAACGGGGACGTAGGGCGGGTCTCCGGCCCGCCGAACGGGGCCGGAACGACGGAGTACCGGCGTCCATGTGGGCCTGGCAACAGCGGCCCGCCGTGGCGGCCCGCCCCTACGAAAACCGGTGCCCACGTCGTAGGCGGTAGAGGCGAATCATGATTCGCCTCTACATATGGTGCACCCGCCGCCATCCCTTCACCAGCCTGCCTCTGGCGAAACCGTGCGGCCAGGGCTGCCATCCGCGCGGATTGGGAACAACGGGAACGTAGGGCGGGTCTCCGGCCCGCCGAACGGGGCCGGAACGACGGAGTACCGGCGTCTGTGTGGGCCTGGCAACAGCGGCCCGCCCCCACGAAAACCGGTGCCCCCGTCGTAGGCGGTAGAGGCGAATCATGATTCGCCTCTACATATGGCGCACCCGTCGCCATCCCTTCACCGGCCTGGATCTGGCGAAACCGTGCGGCCAGGGCTGCCACCCACGCGAATTGGGAACAACGGGAACGTAGGGCGGGTCTCCGGCCCGCCGAACGGGGCCAGCTCGACGGGGTACCGGCGTCCGTGTGGGCCTGGCAACAGCGGCCCGCCCCCACAAAAGCGGGCACCCGGCTTTTGGTGCGGCCTGCCAGGTACAGTACAATGAACCGGTTAGAAACAATGTGAGCCGGTTGAAATACCATCAAACGATTGAAAAGCACCGTTAAAAAGCACCATGGCCAACCACGAATCTGCCCGGCTCCAGGCCGGGAAGGTGCCACCCGAGCTGCTACACCAGCTGCTGGCCGGGCTGCCGACCCAGGATCCCGCGCTTCTGTTGGGGCCTGCCGTGGGCGAAGATGCCGCCGTGATCGATTTTGCTTCCCAATCCGACCAGCTGCTGGTGGCCAAGAGCGACCCCATCACCTTCGCCACCGACGAAATCGGCTACTACGCAGTCAACGTCTGCGCCAACGACCTGGCAGTGACCGGCGCCGTGCCTCGCTTTTACCTGCCCACGATCCTCCTGCCAGCGGGCCAGGCAGATCGGGAGCTGGCAGAGCGCATCTTCCAGCAGATTGGCGCGGCCTGCCGGCGCTTGAAGATCACCGTGGCCGGCGGCCATAGCGAGGTGACCCACACTGTCACCCAGCCCGTGGTGGCCGGCACCATGCTGGGCACCGTCCCCCGACAGCGCTTCGTGCGCAGCGGCGGCAGCCGCCCCGGCGACGTGGTCCTGCTGGCCGGCTCTGTCCCTGTGGAGGGCGCCAGCATCATCGCCCGGGAGATGCGCCCCATCCTGCTGGAACGGGGCTGGTCTCCCCAGGAGCTGGACCGGGCGGCCAACTTCCTCTTTGACCCGGGCATCAGCGTCCTGGTGCCCGCCCACTTCGCCGCCCAACAGGCCCTGGTCACTGCCATGCACGACCCGACGGAAGGTGGGGTGGTCACCGGCCTGCGAGAGCTGGCCATGGCCGCCGCGGTGGGCCTGGAGATCGACCTGGATGCCATCCCCGTGCCCGACCTGGCCCGGCGCCTGTGCGCCGAATTCGGCCTGGATCCCCTGGGCACCATCGCCTCGGGCGCGCTGCTGGCCACGGCCGGGCCAGAGCAGGTAGAAGCGCTGCTGGCAGGCTGGCAGGCCCAGGGGTGGCCGGCCGCAGTCATCGGCCGGGTGACGGCACCCGAGCAGGGGCTGATGGCCCGCCAGCGGGGTCGCCCCTGCCCCCTGCCCGATTTCCCGGTGGACGAGATCACCCGCCTCTGGGCGTGAGGCACGCCCCTGGGGGAAAGCCCCGTGCGTTGGCCATGGCATACACAATCCACAAGAGTGAGTCAATCGAACCCAGCACCATGAACATCACCTTCCGCCCTGTTCAGGATATCGAAGGTTGCTTCCATTTTCAGGAACTTCAGCGTCAGGTCTGGCATAGCGAGACCATCGACGTCGTCCCCAACCATGTGACCATGACCCTGATCAAAAATGGTGGCGTCCTGCTGGGGGCCTATGACCCGGCCGGCCCTGCCGAGACCGGGGGCATGGTGGGCGCGGCCCTCTGGTGGCTGGGCCTGGGCACCGATCCGGCCACCCCAGGTGCGCCGCCCCGTCTCAAGATCTGCAGCCACATGGTAGGGGTTCTCCCGGCCTGGCAGGGCAAAGGGGTGGGCCTGCGGCTGAAGCTGGCCCAGCGGGAGGCGGTGCTCCGCCAGGGCCTGACCGACTGGATCACCTGGACCTACGATCCGCTCTACCGGGTCAACGGCGTCTTCAACATCCACCGGTTGGGCGCCACCTGCCGCACCTATTTGCGCAACGTCTACGGCGAGCTGCGGGACGCCCTCAACGCGGGCGTGCCCAGCGACCGCTGTCAGGTGGACTGGCGCCTGAACAGCCCCTACGTGCTGCGGGAGGTGACCACCCCCCGGCAGCGACAGCCCTGGCCGGCGGACGCCCTGGCCGTGCTGCCCGTGGCCCAGGGGGAACATGGCCTGCCCCACCCGGTGGACGCGCCCCTGCCCCTGGACGGGCGGCCCCTGGCCGTGCCCATCCCCGAGGACATCGGCCTCATCCGGCGCACCGACGGCGAGCTCTCCATGGCCTGGCGCCTCTACCTGCGGCAGGTGCTGGAAGCCGCCTTCGCTGCCGGCTATGTCATGGTCGACTGCCTGCACCTGGAGTCCCACGGTTGGCGCTACATCCTGATCCACCAACCCGAATGACCACCACGCCACCCACTACTGCCTACTGTCTACCGTCTACCGCCTACCATCTACCACCTCCAACACCACCCAGGAGTGATGCCATGAAGATCGAACGAGTGGAATTGCGCAAAATCCGACTGCCCTACGTGACGCCCTTTGAGACCAGCGGCTGGCGCGAGGACGGCAGCTACGCGGTCATCGTGCGGGTCGATGCAGCCGGCATCACCGGCTGGGGGGAATCCCCCGTGGGCTCCAGCCCCTTTTACAACGAGGAGAATACCAACACCGTCTGGACCATCCAGCAGGACTTCCTGGTGCCCATGTTGCTCCAGGCCGACCTGCAGGGGCCGGAAGATGTGCCCCCGGCCTTCGCCCGGGTGCGGGGGAACCGCATGGCTAAGGCCGGGCTGGAATTTGCCGTCTGGGATCTCTTCGGCAAGCTCCAGGGGCGTAGCCTGAAGGAGATGCTGGGCGGGACCCGGGATCGGGTGCCGGTAGGGGTGAGCGTGGGCATCCAGAAGGACATCGACACCCTGATCCGGGTGGTGGGCAACTACCTGGAAGAGGGATACCGCCGCATCAAGCTGAAGATCCGGCCGGGCTGGGACATCGAGCCGACCCGGGCCGTGCGCAACACCTGGCCGGACCTGATGCTCCAGGTGGACGCCAACAGCATCTATCACCTGAGCGACGCCGAGCACCTGGCCCGGCTGGACGAGTTCAACCTGCTGCTCATCGAGCAGCCCCTGGAACACGACGACATTTTCGACCATGCCAAGCTCAAACCCCACCTGAAGACCCCCCTCTGTCTGGACGAGAGCATCGTCTCCCCTGCCCACGCCCGCTGGGCCATCGAGATGCAGGCATGTGACATCATCAACATCAAGCCCAGCCGCATCGGCGGTTTCGTGGACGCCAAGCGGATTCACGACATGGCCCAAGAGGCAGGCATGCCCGTCTGGCACGGTGGGATGCTGGAGACGGGCATCGGCCGGGCGGCCAACGTGGCCCTGGCCAGCCTGCCCAATTTCAGCCTGCCGGGCGACATCAGCGCCAATGCCCGCTACTTCGCCCGGGATATCGTCCACAATCCCTTCACCCTCAACGAGGACAGCACCCTCACCGTGCCCACGGCGCCCGGCTGCGGGGCCGAGGTGGATGAGGCGTACCTGGACGAGGTGACCGTGGAACGGTGGGAGATGCGGGCGTAAGATGAACGTGTCGGAACAGGGTGTTCCGGGCCCGGGGCAGCGCCGCCACCAGGTCATCCCCCGCACCCTCATCTTCCTGACCAGCGTCAACCCGACCACCGGTGGCCGAGAGGTGCTCCTGCTCAAAGGGGCGCCCACCAAACGCCTGTGGGCCAACCGCTACAACGGCCTGGGCGGCCACGTGGAGGCGGACGAGGATATCCACAGCGCGGCCCGACGAGAGCTGCGGGAAGAGGCAGGAATCCAGGTGGACAGGCTGACCCTGCGGGGCATCGTCCACATCCAGACCAGCACGGACGAGCAGGCGCCCCGGCCCGGCGTGCTGGTCTTTGTCTTTCATGGCGTCAGCCCCAGCCGGGAGGTGCAGACCACGGACGAAGGCACGCCTGAATGGATTCCCGTGAATGCGCTGGGAAGCTATCCCCTGGTGGACGACCTGTACGAGCTCATCCCCCGCGCCCTGCGCCCGGGCCCCATCTTCTTCGGCCACTACCGCCCCCTGGCCGACGGCACCATGGCCTATGCATTCACCGAAGGCGGAGACGATCCGGGGTGAAAGGGAAAAGCACAGCGCTGAGGTGGAGTCTCTCTGTCTCCTCGGGGGTGCTGGCAACTGGTCACTATCTTTTCTTTTGTCCGGATTGGGTGCAACACGTGCGTAGGGCGGGTCTCTGGCCGCCGTGGGTGGCTGGTTCGACAGCGGGCGGGCACGGCGGCCCGCCCCTACGGGAATGGGCGCCCTTCCGGGCGCCACCGTGCGGCCGGAGACCGCACCTACGACAGGAGCCGCCATCCGCACAGATCGGACGCCACGGATATGGGGGGCGGCTGTGAAATCGATGGGGCGGATCTGCAAAGATAGCTGTACCTACGTGCGCACCAGCTCCCAGGCCAGGTGCTGAATTTCTGGCAGGAGTAGCTTTTCCATGGCCAGGCGCACGGCGTTGGGTGAGCCGGGCGTGCTGACCACGATGCGGTCCCGGTAGACGCCCGCCGTGGCCCGGCTCAGCATGGCCGCGGCGCCGACCTCCTGGTAGCTCAACATGCGGAAGAGCTCACCGAAGCCGGGCAAGGTCTTCTCCAGCCGGCGGCTGAGGACGTCGAAGGTACGGTCACGGCGGCTGATGCCGGTGCCGCCGTTGAAGATGATCACCCGGGCCAGGCCGGCGGCGAAGTCGTCCAGCGCCTGCTCCACCTGGTCGGGCTCGTCTCGAACGATGCGGTAGTCCACCACCACGTGGCCGGCCGCCTCGGCCAATTCCCGGATCAGGCGACCGCTGACGTCGGTTTCCGGGGTCCGGGTGTCGCTGACGGTGACGATGGCAATGGGGACACTCCCCTGGCTTTCCGCCTGCTGGCGGTGTACGTTGACGCCCATCAGTACAGCTCCTCTGGTTGAATCAAGTAGGATTGCCGAGGCCCGGGCACGGTGCCCAGGCGATAGAACTCATCCACACACGCCACCTGGCCGCGAAAGCGGCCATCCAGGGTGGTCACGCCGACGGTGACCCGGGGCCAGTTCCCGGCCAGCCATCCCGGCGCTTCCCGATAGTTGAGACCGACGGCGCCATTGCGGTGCAGCACCACCTGGAAGGTCACCAGATAGGCCGATGCCCCCGGCGGAACAGAGCCCACGGCCGCAGGCACCCGTTCATACTCGATCACAAACTTGTCGGCTGCGGCGGAGAAGGTGGAGACGGTACCGCCGGCGCCGGGATCCAGGTCGGCCCACCAGCCGTAGATGGCGTGGGGCGGCGCGGTCCGGTTGATCAGGCAGCCGTTGGGCAGGCCCACGCCCGGCAACTCCTCTCCCAGAGAGACTACCCCATTGGAATAAAGCCGGGCCGTCTGGTAGGTCCGGCTTCGCAGGGTCAGAGAGAAGGGCAGGGAAATCCCCACGCTGCTGTTGTCCGTCAGGCCGTAGACCGTCCGGGTGCCCGGCAGGGGCGTTTCCCACCGGAAGCTCACCCCCGCGGCGGCGTCCTGTCCCCCGGCCACCAGGGGCAGGTAAACCTGACTGCCCGTCCCCGCGGCATAGACCGTCAGCCGGGCCTCCACCGTCCGGCTGACGCGCGCCCCATCGGGGCGGGTGCCCCGCAGCCGCAGGGTGCCCACGTAGATGCCCGGCGACAGCCCGGTGGGGGAGAGCACCACGGTCAGCGGCAAGGGCTGGCCATACTGGACGGTGCCGGTGAGGGTGCCGGTCGTGGTGGGAACGCCGCCGGGCCTGGCAATGGCCAGCCAGTGGGGGTCGGCTGAAACGCTGGCCTCCCACGGGATGGAGATGGCGCTAGGGTTCTCGATGTGCAGGGTCACCGAGATGGGTGCGGCATCGGACGGGGCCAGGTGGCGGAGCTGGGAAGTGTCGGCCAGCAGGTCCGGCAAGAGGGTGCGACGGACGGCGGCGTGGGCGTCCAGCCGGCCGCTCCCCACCTGTTCCGCGGTCCCATCCAGGGGCCAGGCGCTCTCGTTCAAGATGGCCCGCACATCGGCTGCTGTCAAGCCAGGTCGCAGCCCCCACGCCAACGCCGCCACACCGCTGACCAGGCCGGTGGCCATGCTGGTGCCCGAGGCTCGACAGTAGGCGCCGCCATCCACCACCATGTAGCCCAGGGCACACTTGCTGGCGGCCACCACCTGGGAGGACCAGGTACTGCGGATGGCGCTGTTGGTATCACCGCCTGGTGCCGCGATCTCCACTGCCAGGCCCGTGTTGCTGTAGTACTCCCGCCGATCGAAATAGTCCGTGGCAGCCACAGCCATCACCTCCGGATAGGCAGCCGGATAGCGGACGGCTGTGCCCTGGTTGCCCGCGGCTGCCACCAGGAGCACCCCCTTTCCCCAGGCGTATTGGACCGCGCTCCGCAGGACGGGGTGATCTGTCTCGGTGTCCAGGCTGAGATTGATGACCCGGGCGCCGGCGTCTGTGGCATCCCGGATGGCCTGGGCCACGTTGGCGATGGTCCCGCTCAGGCGGCCGCAGGCGTCCGTCTGGAGCACCTTGCGCGGGTCGATGAGGGCGTTGGGCGCCAGGCCGGCGATCCCCTTGCCGTTGTGGGTGGTGGCGGCGATGAGGCCGGCCACGTGGGTGCCGTGGCCATCCAGGTCCGCGGCGGAGAGGGTGGGCGAGATGTAGTTGCGGCCTGCCAACAGCCGCCCCACCAGGTCCGGATGGCTGTAATCCACGCCGGTATCGATCACCGCCACCTGCACCGACGTCAGGCTGGCGTGGGTCTCGCTGAAGATGGCCTGCCAGGCCCGGCTGGCGTTCAGGCGCTGGAGGTACCACTGCTCACCGGCGTACAGGGGATCGTCCACCGGATACGGCACTTCAGGCTGGCTCTGGCGGCTGTCCGCAGCGAAGACCAGCCAGTTGGGCGTGGCAAAGTAGACATCCGGCTGGCGCTGGAGCTGTTGAATCACGGCCCATTCCTGGCCCACGGGCACCTGCAGCCGGTAGGCATGGGCGGCCGTGTCCGCAAGGGCGGCCGTGCCCTCTCCCGTGCTCAGCGACAGGATCTCCAGCACCGGCAGGGAGCCAGCGTCCGACTGCAGGGCCGCCCCTTCCACGCGGGACGCCATGCCCACCAGAATCTCGCCCGGGGCAAAGTCTGGAAGCTGGCAGGTGGCTGCCGGGGCCACTGCCTGGCCGGGTGCAGCCTCCTGGGCCAGGGCCGGGAGACTCCATAGCCCCAGGGTCAGAAGACAAGAGAAGAGAGCAGCCCCCAGCAGGGCCGTCCAGGAGACGGGGTTGACGGGTACTAGGCCGGATGTGGACAAGGGTTTCGCTCCTCCCTGTGGGTCAAAGGCGGGCAGGACCTAGTAAATCCCGGCAGAAATTCGCCGATGGTTCCCACTAGAGGTAGGGCCGCCGAATTTCTGCCGTGGTATTTACGCCAGACTGTACTAGGAGCCGTTGCCGTCCGCGGCGACAGGCCACCCGGTCTCGGCCATCTCTGCATCCAGTTGGTCGAAGAAGGCCACCATGAAGGCATGGCGCCGGGCGCCCATGCGACGCGCCGTTTCGGTATGCAGGGTATCCAACACAGCCCGCAGCTTGTAGACGAACTCGTGCACCGGCGTGTAGTCGGCGCCCTGGGGCCTGCGCGGGAAGTCGGGCGCCTGGGTCCAGGGTTCCGTCCACAGCCGGGCCCCATGGGCGCCTGCGAAGGCGAATGCCCGCCCCACGCCGATGGCGCCGATGCTGTCCAGCTTGTCGGCATCGTAGAGACATTGGGCCTCCAGCGTTTCGGGCTGTCGGGTTTGATCCCGAAAACGGTGGGCCTCGATGGCATGAACGACCTGACGCACCTGCCCGGTTCCCAATCCCCGGGCTGCCAGAAAGTCGCCGGCAAAGCGGGCAGCCCGAAGGTGATGGGCCAGGCGAGCGTCCGCCGGCCCGTCGTCGACCACGGGCACGTCATGGAGCAGGGCCGCCAGGCGGACGACGGTCACATCGGCACCCTCGGCCCGGGCGATCTGTTCGGCCAGGCGGGTCACCCGGAGCACATGGTCGAAATCGTGGGCGGCGTCCCCCTGCACGTACAGGGCACGGGCTTCTTCCTCGGTCAGGTAGACGGATGACATGGTGCAGAAAACTCCTCACGAAACTTGTGGCTCGACGGGGCAGATGTCAAGCGGTCGGCATGGGGGCAGGAAATCCGCCTGAAGGCTTCCCCATCCTGGAAATACCCACCTGTTGATGCCCACGCCTGGAAAGCAAACAAAAAGGGCGAGTATCAGTGACCCGCCCGGATGCAAATACGGCTGTCTGGTGCGCCTTGCCGGTTCCCCTCAGACATCGCCCGGCGAAGGTCGGGCCTGGACCAGCTCCTCGGCGGTGGCCTTTCTGGCGCTGTTCCCCCGCAGCCACAGGTAGCCGCCGGGCAGGCTGACCAGGTAGCCGATGAACTGCTGGAGCAGGCCCACAGCCACGCCCAACCCATAGCCCTGGCCGATGAGTTGAAAGAGGCCGGCAAAGGAGAGCTGCCGCACCCCCAGCCCGCCGGGCGAGAGGGGGACGGCCAACAGGGCAAAGACGATGATGGGGTTGATGGCCAGCACTTCCAGCAGGCTGACCTGCCCGGGGTGGATGGCCCGGGCGATGAGCCAGATGTTGATGCTGGTAAGCACCACGATGGCCGCGCTACCCAGGCCGGTCAGGGCCAGGGCCCGGGGATGGTGGCGGTAGACGTTGAAGGCTTGGGCCAGCTTCTGCCACACGGGCATGGTGTAGGTGGCCAGGGGCAGGCGTGACAGCAGCCGTTCTGCCAGGCGCTTCAGCCGACGGCTGAGCAGGGCAGCCACCGCCGCCAGCAGAAGCAGGGTGAAGCCCAGGCTCCCCACGGCGGCAAAGCGCAGAAAGAGGAGCCCCTGGGCGGTCAACGGGGTGCCGTCGGGCTTTCCCCACAGCAACATGGCGGATGAAGCCAGGGCCGCCGCGGCCATGAAGACGATCAGGCCCAGGAAACGGTCGATGAGGACGCTGGCCGCGGCATCCGCGGTGCGCCGGGTGTCGTGGGCCAGGGCGTACCCCCGCATCACGTCGCCGCCCACCTGCGCGGGCAGGAAATTGTTGAAGAACTCGGCCACCCACTGGTAGTGCAGAAGGCGGGGCACAGGCACCCGGATCTCGGCAGCCCGGAGCAGCACACCCCACTTCAGCGCGCTGATGGCCACCGCGCCGGCGTAACAACTGGCGCCGGCCAGCAGCAGCCACTTATTCGCCTGCACCATGCGCTCCCACAGCAGGCCGGGATCTTCCAGCCGGGCAAACAGCAGGTAGAGCAGGCCCAGTCCAACAGCCAGCTTCAACAGGCTGAACAGGTGTTCCCGGTATGATCTCACTGTTTCAACCGGCCTGGGGAAACCGCTGGCACAGCCTTCTTGGGCGGCTCCACCATGACCCCCTTGGGCATGTGCTCGCGGGCAGACTTCACGTTCTGCTTCTGGGTCCAGGCCATGTCCCAGACCACGTGCCGCTCCCGACGGATGGCAAAGTCGTACCAGCCCAGGAGCCGGCTCCACCCCTCCAACACGGCCAGCAGGAAGAGCAGCCAGAGCAGCTGGATGACGCCCCACACTTCCTTGAGGGCCACCCGCAACACCCGGCGATTCTGGATGCTGCTGACCGCATAGCCATATTTGTGCTTCAAATAGAGGTGGCCCGCGTGGTTCCGCCGGCGCTGGCGCACAAAGTCGCTGATGGTGGTGGGCCCGGTGTTGTAGACCACCGCATCGGGGGCATATTTGACCAGCATGCCGTGGCGGACCACCAGCGCCTCCACGAAGGCTTCATCCATGGCCACGTCGGGCGGGATGCGGTCGAAGACCTTGCGGAAGGCGATCATCTCGCCCAGGCGGGGAATCTCCAGGCAGAGCTCATGCTCCAGACGCAGGCGCAGATGGCTGAGCAGGCCCACGATGTGATCCGGCGTGTTCACCGCCACCTTCTGGGCGCCCACCATGCCCACGTTGGGATCCTCGAACATCCGCACCAGGTGCTCCACCGCGTACTCGTCGGGAATGGTGTCGCCACTTTCCAGGACGCAGATGTCGCTGGAGGCGGCGGCCAGGAAGAGGTTCACGGCGCTGGTCTTGCCCTCCCGCCGCTCCTGCTCGATGAGCTTGATGCGGGGGTCGCGCGCCATGAACTCCCGGACGATGGGCACCGTGCGGTCGGTGCAGGCGCTGGCCACCACGATGATCTCCGCAATCTCCACCCGGTGGAGGTGCTGATCCAGCAGGGCGGTCAGCAGGTTGCCGATGTTCTCCTCCTCGTTGTAGGCCGTGACACCGACGCTACAGACGAGCTTCTCCTGGGCAGGCATAGACATAACATGATTCCTTCACAAAAAACGGATAATGCAGCCGATGGATTTGCCGTTTGCCGGGCTGTTGGCCGGGCGCTACGAGCCCTCGTCGATCAGCTTGACCACGGTCACGCCGTCGCCACCCTCGCCCAGATCGCCGGCACGAAATTCCCCGACAACCGGGTGCTCCCGCAGCATGGCCCGTACGGCATCCCGCAGGGCGCCGGTCCCCTTGCCGTGGATGATGCGCACCCAGGGCAACCGGGCCAGGTAGGCGCTGTCCAGATAGCGGTCCAGCTTCTCCAGCCCCTCCTCAACCCGCTCCCCGCGCATGTCGAACTCCATGCCCGGGCTCTCGTGGACGGCACCGGCCTGAACTCGGACTTTGGGGGCCGGGGCGCTCTCCCGCACGGCCTTCTGGCGCAGCTCCAGGCGCTTCATGGGCAGCTTCAGCCGGAAATTGCCCAGCTGGACCTCCGCCTCGTCGGCCCGGGGGTTGACGGAGAGGACTTCGCCGCTGGCCTGGAGGCTGGGCACCCATACCCGGTCGCCTACCTCGATGGGGCCGGCCAGCCGCTCTTCGGCGTTGCCCGGGACGATGACCTGGGGGTCGACTTCGCCGTGGCTGCGCTGGCGAGTGCTCAGCGTCTGCTGGGCCCGGGCCAGGAACTCCTGGTGCGCGCCCCCCAGGGAACCGCCCTGGGCCAGCCGGCGGCGGATCTGCTCCACTTCCTGGCGTACTTCCTCCAGCTCCGCCTGCATCTGGGCCCGGGTCTCGGCGATGACGCTGCGGCGGGCCTCTTCGATCTGGGCTAGCTGGTAGCGCAGGTCGGCCTCCAGGGCCTGGATCTGGCGTTCCCGTTCCCGAGCCCGTTCGCTGGCCTGGAGAGCCTCCTGCCGGGCCCGCTTGATGTCATCCAGCAGGGCTTCAGCCTGCAGGGCGTCTGGCCGCACCATGGTCTCGGCCCGGTCCACGATGACCGGGTTGAGCCCCAGCCGCCGGGCGATGGTCAAGGCGTTGGATCGGCCGGGCAGGCCGATGCTCAGCTCGTAGGTGGGGCTGAGGGTCTCGACGTCGAACTCCACCGAAGCGTTGCGCACCCCCGGCGTGTTGTGGGCGTACAGCTTCAGGTCGCTGTAGTGGGTGGTGGCAAAGGTGGTGATGCCCCGATCGCGCAGGTTGTCCAGCAAGGCCATGGCCAGGGCCGAGCCCTCATCCGGGTCGGTGCCGGCCCCCACTTCATCCAGGAGGACCAGGCTGCGGGGGTCGGCCTCCTCCAGGATCTCGATGATGTGGGTCATGTGGCTGCTGAAGGTGCTCAGATTCTGTTCGATGCTCTGTTCGTCGCCGATATCGGCGTAGATGCCTTCGAAGACGCTGAGCTTGCTGCCCGGCTCCACGGGCAACATCAGGCCAGACTGGGCCATCAGGGCCAGCAGCCCCACCGTCTTCAGGGTAACCGTCTTGCCGCCGGTGTTGGGGCCGGTGATGACGATGATGTAGGTTTCATCGTCCAGGTAGACGTCGATGGGCACCACCCGCTCCGGATCCAGCAGGGGGTGCCGGGCGCGACGCAGGTCGATCACCGAGCCCGGATGCTGGAATTCCACCTGGCCATCGTCGCCCGCTTCTGCCACCGGACGCCACGGCACCATCTCCGGCACGGTGGCCTCCAGGGCGAAGGCATAGCGGGCCCGGGCGAAGATGAAGTCCAGCTCGGCCAGGATCTGGAAATTCCGCCGCAGGTAGATGGCTTCGTCCGCGATGAGCTCGGTCAGCTCGGTGAGGATGCGGCGGATCTCCTTTTCCTCCTGGAGCTCCAGTTCCCGCACCGCGTTGTTCTGCTGGACCACCTTCAGGGGCTCGATGAAGAGGGTGGCGCCGCTGGAGGACTGGTCGTGGACGATGCCCTCCACCTGCCCCTTGTACTCGGCCCGGACCGGGATCACGTAGCGGCCCTGGCGCTGGGTCACCAGCGCGTCCTGGAGATAGGGGCGGATATCCGGGCTGTGGACCAGCCGATCCAGGGTGCTGAGGAGCCGCTCCTGGGCGACCCGCAGCTCCTGGCGAATGCGGGCCAGCGCTTCGCTGGCCTGGTCCATCACTTCGCCCCGGTCGTTGATGCAGCGCCCGATCTCGGCGATCACGTGGTCGCAGGGCTCGATGTTGTAGGCCAGGTCGGCCAGCCGGGGGAAGCTCTGCTCCAGGTGGAGGAGCATGTTGCGCAGGCTCCGGGCCCGCTGGAGGGTGCTCCGGATCTCCACCAAATCCTGGGCGAAGAGCATGGCGTGGCGCTCCGCCTTGTCCAGGAAAGGGCGAATGTCCCGCACGCCGCCGAAGCTGACGTCGGCCTTCTGTTCCAGCAGCCGATGGGCCTCGGCCGTCTGGGCCAGCCACTCCCGCACGGTGTCCAGGTCGTCGCTGGGCAACATGGCCTGGACCAGCTCCACACCGCCGCTGAAGGCGCAGTGTTGGGCCAGCCGTTCCTGGATTTTATCGTATTCCAACACGCGAAGGGTTCGCGGATTCATGGCACAATCGATGGCCTGCCAGGCAGGCCCTTACCTCCACGGCCATCCCCGTTGACGCCGGGTCGGCCTACATCCAAACGCACATGAAAACAGTGCGAGGGGACAAATTCCCCCTGCCGCGCCTGATCATATCACAGCGTTTGGGCATCCACCAAAGCATTCCCAGGGTAAGGGGCTCACGACCGGGTGGCGTAGCCCAGCCGACGCAGCATGTTCTCCCGCCGGCGCCACTTCTCCCACACCTTCACCCACAGCTCCAGGTAGACCCGGGTGCCCAACAGCTCCTCGATCTCCCGGCGGGCCTCCTGGCCGATGCGCCGGATCATGCGGCCGCCTTCCCCCAGGACGATGCCCTTCTGGCTGGGGCGCTCCACATAAATGACGGCCGAAATGTAGGTCAGGTTCTCGCTGCGGGGCACGAATTCGTCCACCACCACCGCGATGCTGTGGGGCACTTCCTGCTGGAGCAGGTGCAGGGCCCGCTCTCGGATGAGCTCGGCCACGATGAAGCGGGTCTGCAAATCGGTGACCTGATCCGCCGGGTAATATCGGGGCCCCAGGGGCAGGAGCTCCCGCAACAGCGCCACCAGCTCGTCCACGCCGGCGCCGGTCAGGGCGCTGAGGGCCACCCGCCGCAGGGGTTCTTCGCCCTGGGCCAGCCAGGGCAACAGCGACGCGTACGCGTCCAGGCGAACGGCCAGCGCGCCCTCGTCGCCCTGGAACAGGTCCAGCTTGTTGCCGCCCAGCACCAGGGGCGGCAGGGTGCCCTTCTGTTGCAGCTGATGGAGCAACGTCCCGATCTGCTGGTCCTCCTCGGTCGGCGGCACGTTGATATCCACCAGCCAGAGAACCACGTCGGCATCTTCGATGGTTTCGGTGGCCACGGTGACCATGTACTCGCCCAGCTTGTGCCGGGGCTGATGGATGCCGGGGGTGTCCAGAAAGATGATCTGGGTGTCTTCCCGGGTCAAGATGCCCAGGACCTGATCCCGGGTGGTCTGGGGCTTGGGGCTGGTGATGGCGATCTTCTGCCCCAGGAGCCGGTTGAACAGGGTGGATTTGCCCACGTTGGGCCGGCCGATGACAGCCACAAAACCGCTGCGATGGTCTGCGGGCAGTTGCGCTACGTCCAGCAGGGTCGACTCACCGTCCACGATGCTCCCCTTTCATTGACCCAAACATCAGCGGTAGGGCGACGGCGGCTTGGGCAGGTTCAGCTGAATGGTGCCGGTGGCCTCGGTGTTGGTGCGCATGCGCCAGCCAAAGGTCGCGCTCAGATACCGCATGTACGGATCCGGATTCAAGACCTGCTCGATCATGTAGGTGGAGCCGGTCAGCAGGATGATGTCGTTCTCCCCCCGCATGGACCTGGCGATCTCCAGCGCCTGACGGGGCTCAGAAATGACCAGGATGGGCGTGTCCCCGGTGATCGCCTCCAGCTCGCTGCGGACTTTGTTGGGATCCTGGCCTTTGTAGGAGGCGCCGGTGATGATGATGGCCCGGGCCACTCGGGCCAGGGCGCCAAAGACCTCGGTGGGGATGCGGTGGCCGGAGATGCCCATGACCAGGATCTTCTGCTGGTGCTCAAACTTGCGCTGGATCTCGCCAGCCAGGGCCCGGATCTTCTCCGCATTGTGGGCGATGTCCGCGTAGATGCCCTCCTCCACCTTCCAGAAGCGCCCCAGCAGCCGCGCGTCGATGAAGCGCCGCAGGATCTGGTCCGGGTGCGCCTGGGGACAGAGATGGCGGACCACGGCAAAGCTCAGGGCCGCGTTCCACTGCTGGTAGTCGGCGCTCAGGAGGGATTCCTCCGGGATGGAGCCGCCGCAAAGCTCGGTGGCCCGCTCCGCCAGGGCGTAGACCTCCTGGCGGCCGATCACCGTCAGGGGGGCGCCCACGTCCTCACAGACGGCCTGGATGATCTCCAGGTTGGCCGGGTCGGCATCGCTGGTGAAGAAAGGCACCCCCGGCCGGGCGATGCCGGCCTTGTCCAGGACCCGCTGCCACTGTTCCCGCCCCAGGATGTGGGCATGGTCGCTGCCCACGTTGGTGAGGACCGTGGCCTCCACGTCCAGGGCCCGGGTCTGGTCGTAGCGGCCGCCCACACCGGTCTCGATGGCGGCCCACTCCACCTGATGCTCCTCGAAGAGGGCCAGCGCCATCAGGATGGAAACCTCGTGAAAGGTGTGGACGTGGTGGGGGTTGCGCAGGGCCAGGCGCACGCAGTGGGGCTGGATGCGCTGTTGCCAGATCCGGGTCACGTCTTGCCGGCTCACGAACTCGCCGTCGATGCTGAATCGCTCCCGGTAGTCGAACAGGTGAGGGCTCATGAAGGCGCCGGCCCGGCCGACCACGCCGCATCCCAGCTCCAGAAAACGGCAGGTGGAGCCCTTGCCGCCGGTGCCGGCCACGTGGATCAGCCGGGTGGGATGGCCGTTGGGCCACAGGGCGCGGATGGATTCCCGCAGCAGTTCCAGCCGGGCCAGCTTGGCGGTGGACCACTCGGCATGGTAGATCTGGTCGACCGTGTTGTAGTAGGGAAAATCAGGTTGTTCCACAGGGTTATCGTCCTGGTTGAATGTCCAAAACCTCTTGGGTTAACGTCGCTTCAATCCGTGCCCGCTCGGCCTGGATGGCCTCCTGCACCGCGGGCACCAGTTCCTCCACGGCCACGGGCCGGGTTTCGCCGTTGCGCCGCAGCTTCAACTCCACCAGGCCTTCGGCCAGCCCCCGGGCGCCCACAGTCAGCCGGATGGGGATGCCCAGCAGGTCGGCGTCGTTAAACTTCACGCCGGCCCGCTCGTCCCGGTCGTCGTAGAGCACCTCCACCCCGGCGCCGATCAACGCTTCGTAGAACCGGTCTGCCGCCTCGACCACCTGGGGCGTCCGCCCGGTGAAGAGACTCACCAGGGCGACCTGATAGGGCGCGACGGTGATGGGCCAGATGATGCCGTACTCGTCGTGGTTTTGCTCGATGATGCTGGCCAGGAGCCGCCCGGAACCGATGCCATAGGAGCCCATGACCAGGGGCCGGGCGTTGCCCTCCTCGTCCAGGTAGGTGGCGCCCATGGCCTCGCTGTATCGGGTGCCCAGCTTGAAGATGTTGCCCACTTCGATGCCCCGGGCGGCACGCAGGGGGCTGCCACAGCGGATACAACCATGCCCTTCGGCCGCGGCCACGATGTCCGTCACCACATGGGCCTGGTAATCCCGGTCAAAGTTCACATGGCGGAAGTGGTAGTCGGGCCGATTGGCGCCGGCCACCAGGTTGGGTGACCGGGCCACCAGGTCATCCACCACCACCAGGGCCTGGCTGCGGTCGACGCCCACCGGGGAGCCGTAGCCCGGCTCGGCGCCGATGGCCCGGATCTCCTGGTGGGTGGCCGGCCGAAGCCGGCGCGCGCCCACGGCGTTGGCCAGCTTGGTTTCGTTCAGCTCCATGTCGCCCCGCACCACGGCAAAGACGAACTGTTCGCGGGGTTCGCCGGACCCGTCTTCCTGCATCTCGGCCACCAGGAAGATGGCTTTGGCCGTCTCCGCTTCCGGGATGCCCAGATAACGAGCCAAGCCGGCGATGGTGTCCACCCCCGGCGTGTGGACTTCCTCTCGGGGTAGGGGGGACGCCTGGGGCGGCTCCGGCTTGCGGAAGCGGGCGATCTGGCGGTTGGCCCGGTAGCCACAGGCATCGCAGAGGAGCAGGGTATCCTCGCCCACGGGGGTCAGGGCCATAAACTCGTGGGCCATGCTGCCGCCCATCATGCCGGTGTCGCTCTCCACGGCCATCACATCCAGGCCACAGCGCCGGAAAATGTTAAAGTACGCCTGGTAGATCCGGGGGTAAAAGGCGTCCAGGCCGGCCTGATCCCGGTCGAAGGAGTAAGCGTCCTTCATGGTGAACTCCCGCACCCGGATCAGGCCGCCCCGGGGCCGGGGCTCGTCGCGAAACTTGGTCTGGATCTGGTAGAGCAGCAGGGGGAGCTGTCGATAGCTGCGCACCACCTGCTGGACCAGTTCGGCCATGGCCTCTTCGTGGGTCATGGCCAGGCAGTAGGCCCGGCCGTTGCGGTCGGTGAAGCGGGCCATATCGTCGCCGATCTGGTACCAGCGGCCGCTGCGCTGCCAGAGCTCGGCCGGATGGACCAGGGGCAGGCTCACCTCCTGGCCGCCGATGGCGTCCATCTCCTCCCGCATGATGGCCTCGATCTTGGCCTTTACCCGCTGCCCCAGGGGCAGGAAGTCGAAGATGCCGGCCGCGAGCTGATGCACCAGGCCGGCCCGCAGCAGCAGGCGATGGCTGGCGCTCTCGGCGTCGGCAGGAACTTCCCGCAGGGTTCGGAAAAACAGTCGTGACATGCGCATGGCGTCAGGCGTCCGTCCGTTCGGTGTCTGTGTCTGCCAGCAAGTGGGCCACCCTCTCCTTCAGCTCGGCGTAGTCGCACAGGCCGACCTGGCGGTGCACCTCCACACCCCGGCGGAAAAAGAGCAGGGTGGGCAGGCCCATCACCTGGTACCGGGCCGGCGTCTCGGGATTTTCGTCCACGTCCAGGGCGGCCACGGCCAGCTGCTGGCCGAAGTCGGCCGCCAGGAAGTCCACGTAGGCGGCCATGATGGTGCAGGGCTGGCACCACTCGGCCCAGAAGTCCACCACCAGGAGCCGCTCTTCCCCGGCCAGGGCCGCGGCGAAATCGGCGTCGGTGAGGATCCGGGGCTCGGGCGGGCGAGTTGACGGCTCGGCAGGTGGCGCTTCCTGGACCGCGGGCCGGCGGGCCAGGCGCTTCCAGAGGCGGCCCATCATGGCCGCTCCTCCTGGCCGCCGGCGTGGTCTCGTTCCCGGCGGCCCAACCTGGCCAGGCGATCCCGCAGGTCTCCGCCGGCCGTCCAGACCACCTGGGCCGCCTGTTCGCCCAGGCGTCGGGGGTTCAGGTCGGGCAGCAACTGGGGCATCTCGAGCCTGCGCAGGGAATCCACCAGGTGACGCCGCCGGCTGCGGGCGCCCTCCTTCAGGCCGTCCACCAGCTCTTCCAGCCAGGTGACTATCTTGCGCTCATCGACGCCGGTGATGGCCCGCAGGCTCTCCTCCCAGGAGGGCATGGCCTCTGGCCCCAGGGAGAAGTAGGCGTGGGCCCGGCGGCCGATGACGTAGGTGGTGACCGCGTTGATGGCGCCGGCGGCGAGGGCCCCCACGATGGGGAGCGCCTTGACGGCGGAGCGGCTGGCCAGCCGTTCTGCCACGCCTTCGGCCACCCGGCGGCCAGCCTGTCCCACCAGGCGCTCCCCGCCCAGGCTGATGCCCGTGATGAGCATGATGACATTGCGCAGGCGTTCGGGCGGCAGGTCATGGCCGTACAGGGCGGCGATCTCCAGGGCCAGCTCGGTCTGCATGCGCAGGGTGATGCCGATGTCGGCCGCCGTGCCCAGGGTCAAGGTGGCCAGGGTTCCCAGCCCGGGCACCGCCGAAGCGCCGGCAGTCAGCAGGCCCACGCCGGCCGTCTGGAGGCTCTTCTGTTTGATGAGCTGCTCCACCAGGGCTTCCGGCGTGGCGTCCGGGTATGTCTGGCGCAGGGTCTGGACCCGTTCCCGGGCGGCCTCTGGGCTGGCGCTGTTGATGATGCGGGTGGCCTGGTAGGTCCAGTGTTCTACCAGATCTTTACCGCGGCCCCGCCGGGTGCCGGCCTGGCTGGATGTATCCATGGCTTGCTTGCTCCCTTTCCCAATGCCGGGGGGCTTATCCCGTTCCCGGCTCCGGCCTGCTCTCTCGAATTTCAAAGTCGTGGGTGATCTGGGCGACGCCGGAGAGGGTGGCATGGACGCCGCAGTACTTTTCAATGCTCAGGTTGATGGCCCGCTCCACCTTGGCGGGATCCAGCCCCCGACCGGTGATCACGTAGTGCATGTGGATGGTCTTCCAGGGCCGGGGCCACTCCTCGCCCCGCTGGCCATCCAGGAGCACTTCCACATCTTCCACAGGTTGCCGCTGCTTTTGGAGGATGTTGATCACATCCACCATGGAGCAGCCGCCCAGCCCCAGCAGCAACATCTGCATGGGGCTCACCCCTGGACCTTCCCCCCCACCGGACATGAGGGCTGCCCGTCCGTTGGCGTCAATGCCCAGGTATGTCTTGTCTTCGATCCACTTGACCCGCGCGGTGCCAGGCATGCTTGCTCCTTGTTGAACTGAATGGTGAACTGAATGTTGAAACTGAATTGCACTCTCTTCTCTAGAGAAACCCCAGCCTTGGGCCGATGATTGAAATCATCGGCTGGCACATCCCATGAATGTTGGCCTGTGAATGTTGGCCTGCCCTGATTTGTGATGAACTCCGGCTCCTGAATCTTCACCCTCGGCTGGTCGCGGCGTCCATTCTAACCGGGCCTTCAATACTCCGTCAATCCACGCCGCAATCAATTTGTGCTATACTTAGCCTACTACCGATTCGCCGTACAATCATGGGTGCTTCGGACGGACAGCTCCCCCCAGATCGGCGTCCAGGGCCAGCACCTTCGTTCATCTCCAGGGCGCGCCGTGGAAGTACCGTGCCCTGGAAAACAGTACGTTGTCCTGTCCGGTATTGTTCCCGTGCCAGGCCACCCCATGTTGTGGTCCATATCGATGTCGATATCAGGATCATCATGGTCGAAATCGTAGACTTCAGGCCGATACGGGATGGTTTCAATTGACCAAGGAGGGCGCCATGAGCAATCCACCACGCTGGCTTGAACATTACGAACCCGGCGTTCCAGCCACCATCGAGATCCCGTCTATCCCCCTCTACCAGTTGCTCGTGGAGAGCGCGTTCCGCTTTCCCAACCATGTGGCCGTGAAGATGGTCCTGAAGTACCTCCCCCTGGGCCTGGCCATCCAGTCGGCCTACACCTATCGGCAGCTTCACGAGCTGAGTGACCGCTTTGCCGCAGCCCTCCATGGCCTGGGCATCCAGCCGGGGGAGCGGGTGGCGCTGATGTTGCCCAATTTGCCCCAGTACGTGGTCGCCTACTTTGGCGCCCTGAAAGCCGGCGCCATCATCGTCAACGTCAACCCCACCTACACGCCCCGGGAGCTCCAGCATCAGCTGGCCGACAGCGGTGCGCGGGCCATCGTCATGCTGAGCGGCTTCTACCAGCGCCTGGCCCAGATCCGGGAGCAGACCCAGGTGGAGCAGGTGATCCTGACCGACGTCTCCGACACCCTGAGCTGGCCCTTCCGCCATCTGGCCGGCCGGCAGTTGCGGGCCAAAGGCCTGATCGCCGACGTCCCGCCTGCCCCCCACATCCACCGCCTGGACGAGCTGCTCCAGCGCCACGAGGCCACGCCGCCCACCATCCAAAGCAACCCGGACGATGTGATCCTCCTCCAGTACACGGGCGGCACCACCGGTGTGCCCAAAGCGGCCATGCTGACCAACCGTAACCTGGTCAGCAATGTGCATCAACTCCTCCCCTGGTTTACCCGGCTCGAGCCCGGCAATGAGCGGGTGTTGGGCGCCCTGCCTTTCTTCCACGTCTACGGCATGACGGTGGGTATGCTGTTCGCCGTCGCGACCGGCGGCACCCTGGTCATCGTGCCGGACCCCCGGGACACCCAGCACATCCTGGAGGTGATCCACCGGGAGAAGATCAGCATCTACCCGGGCGTACCGGCCATGTACACCGCCATCAACAACCATCCCCGGGTCAAAGAGTACGACCTGCGGTCGGTTAAAGCGTGCCTCAGCGGCGGCGCTGCCCTGCCGGTGGAAGTGGCCACCCGCTTCGAGGAGATCACCCAGGGGCGCCTGGTGGAAGGCTATGGCCTGAGTGAATCCTCGCCGGTGGCCGCGGCCAACCCCATCTACGGCCAGCGACGGGTGGGCTCCATCGGGCTGCCCATCCCCAGCACAGCCATCCACGTGGTTTCTCTGGAGCCGGATGAGACAGGGGACTATCGGGTTCTGGGGCCGGGAGAAGAGGGGGAACTGGTCATTGAAGGGCCCCAGGTGATGAAGGGGTACTGGAATCGCCCCGATGAAACGGCCCTGGTCATCGACCGCCGGGGTTGGCTCCACACGGGCGACATCGGCAAGATGGACGAGGACGGCTACTTCTACATCGTGGATCGCAAGAAGGACCTGATCATCGCCAGCGGCTACAACGTGGTCCCCCGGGAAGTGGAAGAGGTCCTCTTCATGCACCCCAAGGTGCTGGAGGCAGCCGTCGCCGGCATCCCCGATCCCAAGCGGGGTGAAACGGTCAAGGCCTACGTGGTGCTAAAGCCGGGCGAAAGCGCCACCGAAGACGAGATCCGGGCCTTCTGCCGGGAGAATCTGGCCCCCTACAAGGTGCCCACCCAGGTGGAGTTCCGCAGCGAGCTGCCCAAAAGCCAGGTGGGGAAGGTGTTGCGTCGCCTCCTGGTGGAAGAAGAGCGGCAGAAACAGGCCGCTCAAAAAGCCGCCCAGTCAGCCAATCCGTCGGAAGATGGGCAGGGACGGAAGGTGGCGACGAAATAGCCACGCCAGCCCCGCGCCCAGCAGGAAACCGGCGAAGACATCGCCCACGTAGTGGATGCCCAGCCGCACCCGGCTCCAGCCGATGAGCGCAGCCAGTGGCCACGCCAGACGCCCCCAGCCCGGCAATAGCGAGCTGGCCCATACGCTGATGGTCCCCAGGCGTGCTGCGTGGCCACTGGGGAAGCTGTGAATGTCCGGCCCCCGGCCATACATCAGCCGGGCTACGCCGGGCCGCGGGCGGCGGATGTGGTGTTTGATCCAGAGGGTGAGCCCGGCGGTGGCCAACATGTTGACCACCCAGGCAGCCAGCATCCAGCGCCGGTTGACGCCGTCGGCAGCGGAATCGCCCCCGGTGTTCCACCGCCGCCAGAGGAGCCAGGCCACCAGCCCCCAGAGCCATCCATCCCCCATGTGGGCACAGAGTCGGGCAAACCAATAGCCCGCTGGCCGGGTGGCCGGCTCCCGGCGCAGGGCCCAGCGATAGCTGAGGGCCACATCCCAGTGATGGAGATGCCAGCGCAGGGCCCGCAACAGCTCAACCATGGGCAGCCCCTCCGGCAGCCTGTTGCCCACGGCTGCGCAGATAGGCCTCCACCTGGGCCAGGTGATGGGGTTTATCCACGTCCATGCCCGCTTCGGCAAAGGGCAGGATGACCGGCTGTCCCTGCAACCCCAACACCCGGTCGGCCACGCCGATGAGATCGGCCATGCTCAGACGCCGCAGCAAGAACTTGAGCAGAACCCGCGGCCCCAGCAGCCGCAACTGGGAGAGGACATTCTTGCGCCGTTCCACCAGCTCCCGGATCAGCGCCTGCTGGCGCAGGGCTGCCTCGATGCGCCCCAGGAAAAGATCCCCATTGCAAAACTGTCCCTCCACCAGGCGCAGGTAGGTGCGCCGGCTGTGGGGGAAGGTTCGCTCCAGCACCTGCTTCTCCACAATTCCCCAATAGGCATCCTTGTCCAGGGGTTGACAGGCGTTCACAAACCAGCGCACCATCTCCCCGGTGAGCAAAGGCACATCCGCCGAGACCAGCAGCGCGTGGCGGCGGGGGTCCTGACGGCCCGCCAGATGCTGGAAACCGGCCGCTGCGTTGGCAAAGATGGAGCCCCGGTTGGGGAGGTAGTCCACCGGCAGGTCGAACTCCAGGCCGGCCGTGGGCTCCATCCCCACGATGACCCCGGACGTCACACAGCCGCTGTCGGCCAGGGCCTGCAGGACGTACCCGATCATGGGTCTGCCGGCCACGGGCAGCAGGACCTTGTGGGGCTCCCCGCGTCCCTGGGTCAAGGGGTGGGGACGGTCCGGGTCATAGCCGGCCAGGATGATGGCATCAAAGGTGGTCTGCGGCGGGGTTTGCACGGGCAAACGTTCCTTCTGCTGGGTGGGCAGGGAAAGGACCCAAAGGCTCAAACAGGGGCGACGCTATCACGCGCCGCCCCCTGTGGGTTGCTGCTCTATTCATGTACCGACCTGGTACCGACCTGGCAGGCTCTGGCGCGCTTGTCGGCCGGAGCTAACCGGGGCTGCGGTCGATGGCCATCCGCAACTGATACTCTTCCGCCATCAGCCGCTCCAGTTCCCCTTCCAGCCGGGCCACCCGGCGCTGCTGGCCGCGGCCCACCTGGGCCCACAGGGCTTCCAGCTCCCGCTGCAGGCGCTCGATCTGGCGTCGCACCTCCTGTTTGCGGGCAATGAGCTGATAGCGGTCAGCCATGGTCAGCCGGGTCCCTATCTGTCGTCATCCTGGCGGATGAAGGGCTCCTGGGAGAAGTCCCGGGGTTCCCGGGGTTTGTAGAGCAAGTAGGCCAGCCCCACACTGATGAAATAGAGGACCAGCAGCGGCCCCATGACAATGGTCATGTTGACCGGATCGATGGTGGGGGTGATGGCGGCGGCAATGATGGCCACGATCACGATGGCATGGCGCCAGAAGCCCAGCAAGGACGGGCCGCTGACGATGCCGGCCCGGGCCAGAAAGGCCATCACCAGGGGCGTCTCAAAGGAGACCCCGATCCAGAAGACCACCCGGGTGATGAAACTGATGTAACGGTCGATGGTCCAGTCCTGGCGGATCACATCGCCCAGGAAATTCTGCAAGAAGCCCACCGCGGCGGGCATGAGCACAAAGTAGGCGAAAGCGATGCCGGTGACGAAAAGGAGCATCACCCCGGGCAGGATCATGAGCAGCATACGCCGCTCGTGGGGGTAGAGGCCTGGGGCCACAAAAGCTACGATCTGGTAGACGATGATGGGCATGGCCAGGGCCGCCCCCACCGTGAAGCTGACTTTGAAGAAGATGCCGATGGTGTCCGTGGGGCCGATGGCCTGGGGTTTGACCCCGTAACGTCCCAGGGGCTCGGTGATGAACTGGATAATGGGCGTGACGAAGATCATGGCCACCAGGGTGCCCAAGATCAGCCCGCCCACGATCCACATCAGGCGTACCCGCAACTCCTGGAGATGCTCCAGGAGGGTCATGCTACTTTCTTCGATGGGATCGAGAACCTGCTCGCTCATCCTTCAACCTCAGCCTGGCCAGATTTCCCGTTCACACTAATGGAAGGCGTTCCGGCTGCCGGCCGCTTGGGCGCGACCACATCCGGCTCTGCTTCGGCCTCGACTTCGGCGGATGGGTCGCTTTCAGCCGAAGGGGACGGGCTCTTCGTTTCCGCCGTTGGTTGTGGCTGGCCCGCGGGAGCCGGCTCAGGCGGTTCAGGTCCGTCCGCTGCTGGTGCTGGCGCTTCCTCCGCCGGGGCAGCCTCGGGATCCGGGGCAACTTCTGGGGAAGACGCCTGGGCAGCCATCCCACGCTCCAACTCGGGCGGGAGGATGCGGTTGTCCGCCGACGCGGCGGTGGGCTCGCCAGCGGCCGATGGGGCGTCCGAGGCGTTCACCGGTTCCTCACCGGCCTCCGCCCGGGCCTGGATGGCAGGGTCCGCTTGGGGCTGGTCCGTGGCTACTGGGGGCATCTCCTGGGCAACTGGCGCCGCCAGGTCACCCTCTTTCTTGGGCTGATCCGTGGCCGGGCGCGCTTCAGAAGCCGGGGCAGAGGCAGCCTCTGCCGGCGCCGCCTCTCCGTCCTTCTTCACATTTTGATTGGCACCCGTTTGATTGGCACCCGTTTGATTCACGTCCTTCTTCGAAGCGGCCGCCGGGGTGCCATCCCCCCGGCCGTTGGCCTTCCCGTCCACGGCCGGGCTGACACTACCTTGACTGCCTGCCGTGGCGGCTGTGCCGGCCTTGGCCCCTGTGGCTGGCGTGGCTTTAGCCCCTGCGGCTGTGGACGCTTTGCCGGCGGGGACTGGCTTGTCCTTGGGTGCGGCCTTGGTGCTTCCCTGGCCGGCCTCCTTCTGGGCGCCCTTGGGTTGGCCCTTCTGGACCTCTGCGTCCGCTTCCAGCTGGTCGCCCAATTCTTTCAAGATCCGCTGGGGGTTGATATCCTCCAGGGCCTTGAACTCTTCGCTGAACTGGCTGGAAAGTTCCTGACTCAAATTGCGGATGTACCGCAGCCACTTCATCACCTCCCGGATGGTGCCCGGTAGACGTTCCGGCCCCAGGAAGATCAGGGCCAGGATGGCGATGAAGAAGAGCTCCGTGATGCCGATTCCAAAGAAGCTGTCCATAGCAGGCCTTAGAAAAGTTTACGCTGCACTTCTGTCAGTGCAGAGCCAAGCACGCCGTTGACAAAACGGGGGCTGCTATCGCTGCCGAAGAGCTTCGCCAGCTCCACGGCCTCGTTGATGACCACCTTCGGCGGCGTCGTGGCTTCGGTGGCACCTAACTCGAAGAGGGCCATGCGAAGAATGTTGCGGTCCACGATGGCCAGCTGTTCCACCGGCCATTCTGGCGCGTATTTGCCGATCAGGCGATTCAGCTCGTCCATGTGGCGGACCACACCGCTGACCAGCCAGCGCAAGAATTCGGCCCCATGTTCCCCGGGATATTCCGCGGCCAGCCGCTCGTCCACCACAGGGCCGGGTCGGTGCCCTACGCTGTCGATTTCGAACAGCGCCTGCAGGGCGAGCCGCCGTGCCCGCTGCCGCTGCCGGATGAGCTGGAGGTGCTCCGGGCGACCATTGCGCTCCTCGGGAGAACGTTGGCTGTCCTCCACCCTGGCGGTATCAGGGGTGGAAGGGTTGGATGAAGTTGGCTGGCAAGGGATCGATTGTTGGCCTGGCATGGACGAAAGTATGTACCTGTGATTTGCTCAGAATATCCATCCGCCGGAACGGCTACGTCGCTCTCACGTCGGTATTGCATTCACGGTACTGCATTCACGGTATTGCATTCAACTGGATTCAACGGGCATATCCAGCCGGCGTCCAGTTGTACAGAGCGGCGCAGGGCAGGCGATGGATGTGGCAGGACACAACACCTGGCAGGGATCGTGCATGATCCCTGCCTGATCCTACATCATTACCAACCCACCGTCAACACTTAAAACCTGCCCGGTAATAAAGGCGGAGCGCTCGTGGGCCAGAAAGGCCACTGCCCACGCCACCTCCTCCGGCGTGCCCATACGCCCGACCGGGGTGTTGCGGATGATGTCGTCATGCTGTTCCTGGCTGAGGACGTTCGTCAAGGCTGTGGGGATGAAGCCCGGGGCGACCGCGTTCACCGTGATGTTACGGCTGGCTACCTCCCGGGCCAGGCTCTTGGTAAAGCCCACGATACCGGCCTTGCTGGCGGCGTAATTGGATTGCCCGGCCTGGCCGGCCAGCCCCACCACGCTGGTGATGTTGATGATGCGCCCCCAGCGCTTGCGAATCATGCCCCGCAACGCCGCACGGCTGACCGCATAGACGCTCTTCAAATTCGTGGCGATCACCGTGTCCCAGTCCTCTTCCTTCATGCTCAGCAACAGGGTGTCCCGGGTGGTGCCGGCGTTGTTGACCAGGATGTCCAGGCCGCCCAGGGTCTCCTGCACAGCTTTGACCAGGTCGGCGGCCTGCTGCACGTCGCTCACATCCGCCTGGAAGATGGCGCAGGTGCCCTGTTCCTCCCGGATGGCCGCGGCCACTGCCTCTGCGCCCTGGGCGTTCCCCCGGTAGTGGATGGCCACCGCCGCGCCCTGGCTGGCCAATTCCCTGGCAATGGCAGCACCGATGCCGCTGCTGCTGCCGGTCACCAAAGCGACTTTACCCGCAAAATCCATAGCTCCACTTCTTTCTACCTGACAAGTTATTTGGGGTTCTGGGGGCTGCGCAGCCAGTCGACAAAGGCGCGCACTCCTTCCGGCGTATTGACCGTATGCCGGCGTGCCCCGCTATCGATGCGCCGCATGAGCTTGGTCAACACATCCCCTGGGCCCAGCTCCACAAAGTCGGTGACGCCGGCCTCCACGGCAAAGCGCATGGATGCCGTCCAACGGACGCTGCCGGTCAACTGGCTGGCCAGCTCCTGGCGGATCTCGTCTGGGGAGCTGAGGGGCCGGGCCGTGGTGTTGGCGATCAGGGGGACCCGGGGCGGGGTAATGGGGGTAGCGGCGATGGCCTCCTGCAGGGCGATCGCGGCCGGTGCCATCAGCGGGCTATGGGAGGCCACGCTGACGGCCAGGGGAACAACCCGGCGCGCGCCCGCGGCCTCCAGCGCGGCCATGGCGGCCTCCATCCCCGTCCGGTCGCCGGAGATCACCACCTGGCCCGGGCAGTTGTCGTTGGCCACCTGCACCACGCCGCCGGTCCGCTCCTGCACCTCACTACAGATGGCGGCGATGGCCTCTTCCTCCAGGCCCAGCACAGCGGCCATCATGCCTGGCGTCTGTTCGCCGGCCTCCTTCATCAGGCGCCCCCGCTCCCGCACCAGGCGCAGGCCGTCGGCATAGGTGAGACTGCCGGCGGCCACCAGGGCGGTGTACTCCCCCAGGCTGTGGCCGGCCACAAAGACAGGCTGCCCCGAGCTACCTGCCTGGGCCTGCAGCCCTTCCAGTTCCGACTCCAGCGCCCGCAGGATGGCGACGCTGGCAGCCAGGAGGGCCGGCTGGGCGTTGATGGTGTCGGTGAGTACCTCCTCTGGCCCCTGCCGGCACAGTTCGCTGAGGGCAAAGCCCAGGATTTCATCCGCTTCGGCCATGGCAGCCTGGGCCGCCGGATAGGCGGCCACCAGGTCATCCACCATGCCCACAAATTGACTGCCCTGGCCGGGGAAGAGCAGGGCGACGGCCCGCTCCCCCCCCAGGAGGTGCTGATGAATCAACGGGAATTCCACCGTCATGTCAACGTGCATCCTTCAGCGCTTGAGCGGACGGCTTTTCCATCCGCCACAGATCAGAGCCACAACAAAAAGGGGATTTGGTCGTGTTCACCAAATCCCCCCCTGGGCACGCCTGTCTCGACGCTCAGACCTGATCCGCCAGATCCAGGACCTGCCGCCCCTTGTAGTAGCCACAGTGGGGACAGACCCGGTGCGGCATGGTCATCTGGTGGCAGTTGGAGCACTCCACCAGCTTGGGCGAACCGATGGCGTCGTGGGCACGCCGACGATCACGCCGGCCCTTGCTCACTTTTCGTTTTGGTAGTGGACCCATTTTGGACTCCTTTGTAAATAATCTCTATAACTCGCGATTTACTGGCTCCGCTGCAAAAAGGGCATTTTTGAACGCAAAGGCACAAAGAAACGCAGGAGAGAATCGCCCGAATCAGCGTTCATCTGCGTGGGTCAGCGTCCTCATTTGACCTTTGTGCAGTAGAGCCTTTACTCGTCTTCCAGCCGACTGCGGAGCTGCAACAGGGCCGCCCAACGGGGATCGATGCTGCCTGTATCGGCTTCCTGCTCTTCCTCTGTGATCAGGCTGACATCCACGTTGCGCATGTCCTGCTGATAGTTCAGCCAGTTGGGGCATTCTCCCGCGCCTTCCCAGTTACAGCCTGGATACATGGGCAGCGCCAGCCAGATATTCTGACGTACCACCTCGGAGATGTCCAAAATGTGGTGGGCGTCGATGAGCAGCGCCTCATCTTCCAGCTCTTCGGACGCGCCTTCAAACTCCTGGGGCAGGATAAAACGGCCGGTGTGCACTTCCGTCAGCGGGCGGAAACTCTCCTCGAAGTCAAAGCGCACCGCCATGGCAATGGGTTCCAGGCAACGGTTGCACATCACCTTCACGGCCGTGCTCAGGTGTCCCCTGGCCAGTACACCGCTGTGGGTGCGCATGAGCTGGACCTGGCCCATCAACGGGCCAAGCAGCTCCAACTCCGGATCAATGTCTCGGATGTCCTCCACCAACTCGTAACGACGGGTCGAGCCAGTGGGCTCCTTGAGCAGTTGAGCAACGTTGAATTGCATGGCTATTTGCCCCTGACACAGCAGGGCTCCTGTGAATGTGCCGGGTCGTTTTCGACCACTCGTACAGTCCGGCGTAAGTACCGTCAATACCGCGGCAGAGATTGGCTGCACGCCTTCTGGTGGAAACCACCGACGAGTTTCTGCCGGGATTTACCAGAACCCTGACCGGTACCCGGCCAGGTTCACCGGACCTGTCGGCGCCAGCGCAGCCCTTTTCGGCAGGCCAGAAGGATGGCCACGGGAACCCCTACCGTGAGAGGCTGCCGGTACGCAGACAGATGGTCATTATAGCTTTGGGGCGTCCATCTGTCAAAACCTTGCCCGATCTTCGGGTGCGTGCCACCGGAACCAGTGCCACCCCTGGCCTGCCCCCTCCGGCAGGCTCAGGCGCCTTTGGATGGACCAGGGGATGCCTCGTCTGCCTCTTCGTCTTCCGGGGCCTGGAGGATCTGGATGCCGTTGTTGACCTCCCGCAGGAGTAGCTGCAGCCGCTCGGCCAGTTCCTCCAGCTTCTGCACCGCGTACCGGTCGGCCTCTTCGGTGCGGCGGCGGGCCAGGGCCCGGCTCTCCTCGATGATCCGTTCCGCTTCCTGACGGGCCGTGGCCAGCAGGGCTCGTTCGCTCACCATCTCCATGGCCTGCTGCCGGGCCTGCTGGATAATACGCTCGGCCTCGGCGCTGGCCTCTGCCAGAATCCGATCCCGCTCGGCCAGGGTGCGCTCACTGTCCCGGATGGAGCTGGGCACGTTGATGCGAAGCCGCTCGATCATCTGCTCAAAATCCCGGGCGCGAATGACCCGGTATGGCGTGAACGGTATGTGCCATCCCTGGCTCAGCATGTCGGCCAATTGATCGACCAGCTGTAGGATTGCGATGAGCCACCTCCCGCTTGGACGCTGGACCGCAGGGCACACTCAACCGGCCTGCGGTTGGAAATTGAAGCAATCGCCGGACTTCCGTCGGGAGAGTCCTTACCCATGATGGGAAAGCTTGCCGTCGCTGCGCGAGACCACGTTGGGCAGCGCGGCCGAATCCGCTTCCGGGAATTTGCGCTGCAGGGCCAGGCGGACATGTTCCGGGGCCCACTGTCGGTAGTCCCCCCCCAGGCTGGCCACTTCCTTGAGGATGGTGGCGCTCAGGTTGGCATACTCGCCGTTGCAGAACAGGCAGCATAGCTCAATCTCCGGCGCCAGCTGATGATTAGCCCAGCCGATCTGGTGTTCAAACTCGAAATCGGCCACATTGCGCAACCCCCGCACGATCACCTGGGCGTCTACCGAACGGGCACAGCTCACCGTCAGGCCCCGGTAGGAAATGACGCTGACGTTGGGAAGATGGGTGAGGGCCGCGCTGGCCATCTGCACCCGCTCCTCGGTGGTGAAGAGGAGCTTCTTGGGCGGCGCATCGTAGACCGCGACCACCACCTCGTCGAAGATACGGCTGGCCCGGGTGGCGATGTCGATATGGCCGTTGTGAATCGGATCGAAAGTGCCCGGGTAGAGAGCACGAATCATGGTGCAAACCCTTTCCACAGCCGACCCGTGGCCGGCCCCTTGTATCCTTCGGCTCCACACGCCGGATCGATTTTCAGGCCTATGTCTCTGCCGCCTCGTCCGGCAGGAAGCGACAGAAGACCTGGTTTCCGACCATCAGCCCCTGCCGGGTGAGACGGACCCGGGCTTCGTCCATCTGGATGAGCCCCCACGTCTCCAGCCGCTCCAGCTCCTGGGAAAAGACCTGGCGGAGATCCACGGCGTGGATCTGCTGGAAGCGAAGAAACGGCACCCCTTCCCGCACCAGGCGCAGGCCCAACATCATGGTTTCGCCCATGCTCACCGGCGGCGTCAGCTCCTCGGCAAAGTCGGTCACCTCCGCGCCGGAACGGATTCGGCGGATGTAGCCCGGCACCGGCTTCTGGTTGGACCAGCGGCGGCTCACCGGCACCCCGCCCTCTCCCGGCTGGCGCAGGTGGCTATGGGTGCCGGGACCGACGCCCAGGTATTCCTGATTCCGCCAGTAGAGCAGGTTGTGACGGCAGGCCCAAGGGGGGGATTCGTGGGACAAGAGCGGCCGGGCAGGGTCGGCTTTGGCCCAGTTGGAAATCTCGTAGTGGACGTAGCCCGCCGCGGCCAGGCGCTCCATGGCGGCCTCGTACAGCGCTCCCGCCTGGTCATCGTCTGGAGGGGGCACCTCCCCCCGCTGCACCCAGTGGTAGAGGGGCGTGCCCGGCTCTACAATCAGGCTGTACAGGCTGAGATGCTCCGGCGCCAGGGCCAGGGCCTCCTCCAGGGTCTGCTGCCAGTCGGCCAGGCTCTGGCCGGGCAGGCCAAACATGAAATCCAGGTTCACGTTGTCGAAGCCGGCCGTTCGGGCTGCTTCAAAGGCCCGGTAGACGTCGGCCACGTCGTGGATGCGCCCCAGAAAGCGCAATTCGTCGGGCTGGAAACTCTGGACCCCCAGGCTCAGGCGATTCACCCCCAGGGAGCGCAACACCTGAAACTTGTCCCGGTCCACCGTTCCGGGGTTGGCTTCGCTGGTGATTTCGCAGCCGGGCGCCAGGGAGAAGTGACGATGCACCGCCTCGAAAATCTGGTGCAGCTGGCCGGCCGTCAACAGGGTGGGCGTCCCCCCGCCCAGGAAGATGGACGTGATGGGGCGTGCCTGCAGGGGCTCCTGCCAGCGGGCCATTTCGGCACACAGGGCGTCCACCAGATCCTGGTGAATGTGCTGGAAACCGGCGTAGGTATTGAAATCGCAGTAGGGACACTTCCGCTCGCAGAACGGGACGTGGATGTAGAGCCCCAGGGGCGAGAAGGCCGATTCAGGCTCGGCGGACATGGGTTCCCACAAGGTCAACGATTCTCCAGGCGGAAGCCGTGTCCCCGGACGGTCACAATATAGCGGAAATCCTCGTCCAGCTCGGCAATCCGCTCCCGCAGGCGGCGCACCAGGGCATCGATGGCCTGTTCGCTCACGCCTTCACTGCTGGCTTCCGGCCAGACGGCCGCAATGACCTGATCTCGGGTGATCACGCCGCCGCCGGCATCCCAGAGGGCTTCCAACAGGCGATACTGGTGCAGGCTGAGGGGCGGATCGATCAACTTGCCGTTCACCCAGACCTGGCGGGTCTCCTTGTCCAGGCGCAAGCCGCTGGTGGCAGGCTCGAAGGTCAGGGGGGCGGTAGCACCTGCGTCCACAAAAGCCAGCTTGAAACGCAGGGCGATCTGGATCTCGTCGCCGTCGTGCAAAATGGTGGCCGACTGTACCTCCTGGCCGTTGACGTGGGTGCCGTTCTTACTGCCCAGGTCCTCCAGCTGGTAATATTCCCCCTGCCAGCGAATGCGGGCATGGAGGCGGCTCACCTGACGGTCCGGCAACATGATGTCGCACTCCTCGCTGCGCCCGATGGTGATGGGGCGGGAGCGATCCAGAGGCCAGCGACGTCCTGCCTCTGAGCCCCGCTGGAGAACCAGCATGGCGCTTTCCCGCTGCCGGGGGGCCGCAGGTTCATGGCCAAGGGGGGTCGTATCTTCTTGCTCAGGTTTAATTGGCATAGTCATGCTTTCGACCAAATTGACACGGCTACCAGTGTCGCGCATAATGCTCCGTAGACAGGGGGCAGATGATACTGGATACAGTCGCCATTATACCAAAAATAAAGCACAAGAAAAATGCGTCCAGGGAGGGGGCCCAGGGCAGGGAGATGCCCCGAACGCTGGATCAAAGGCCAAACTTGTGTAGGAGATGCAGGTGCTACCCATTTTAGAAGCCGGCACCGTCCTGCGTCGGCGCTATAAAATCCTGGAGCTGGTGGGGCAGGGCGGGATGGGGGCCGTCTACAAAGCCACGGATCTGCGCCTGGACGGTCGCATCTGTGCCGTGAAGGAGGTTCTGCCCACCCTCTCGGATCCGGCCCGCTCGAAACAGGAGATGAAGCAGATCTCGGAACAATTTCGGACCGAGGCCAGCATCCTCTCCCGGCTAGATCACCCCAACCTGCCCAAAGTTTCGGACTACTTCACCACAGGCGGCCGGGAATATCTGGTGATGGATTTCGTGGACGGGCGGGATCTCCAGGAGATCGTGCGGGAGGTTCGCCAGCGGGGCGAGTTCCTGCCCGAAGAGCAGGTGTTGGGCTGGGCCGGCCAGTTGCTGGACGCCCTGGAGTACCTCCACGATCAGCAGCCGCCTGTGCTGCACCGGGACATCAAGCCCAGCAACATCAAGCTTACGCCCCACGGCGTGGTGAAGCTGGTCGACTTCGGACTGGTGAAGGTGCTTCAGTCCGACGACAGCCGGACCGTCACCGTGGTTCAGGGGCGGGGGACCGTGGCCTACACGCCCCTGGAGCAGTACGGCGGCGACACCGGCTTCACCGACGTGCGCAGCGACATCTACAGCCTGGGTGCCACCCTGTATCACCTCCTGGCTGGCGTA
Source organism: Litorilinea aerophila (assembly GCF_006569185.2). NCBI lineage: Bacteria > Bacillati > Chloroflexota > Caldilineae > Caldilineales > Caldilineaceae > Litorilinea > Litorilinea aerophila. The sequence continues at coordinate 106,931 of NZ_VIGC02000009.1, forward strand.
CCGCCGGTGGATGCCAAGGAGCGTTTCCTGCGCCCCGGCTGCCTGCCGCCCATTCGTCAGCTCAACCCGGCCGTCTCCCCACGGGTGGAGCGGGCCATCTTCCAGGCCCTGGCCATGCACCCCAACGAACGCCCTCCCTCAGCTCGGGCCTTCCGGGAGCTGCTGTTCGGCACCGCTCTGCCCGTCGCGCCCATGGGGGTGCAATCGGCACCGGAACCGGAACCCAGTTGGCGGGAGCTCTTCCGCCAGAACCTGCACCTGATCCTCACGGCGCTCACCCTGTTGATCATCGCCCTGATCGTTAGTCTTTAGTAAATGGCTCCCCTGCAAAAAGGGTATTTCTGAACGCAAAGGCACGAAGGCACAAAGAAGCGCAGGAGAGAATCACCCGAATCCGCGTTCATCTGCGTGGGGCAGCGTCCTCATTTGACCTTTTTGCAGCAGAGCCATAAATCCCAGCAGAAATTCGCCGATAACATCCACCAGAGATAGTGCGCCCAGAGGGCACCTGAAGTTTCTGCTGTGGTATTTACGCCAGACTGGACTAGCGTTAGACTGCCATCCAGTTCAAACCTCTCGTTTTTGCAACTCCAAACTGCTGTCAGGTCAAATTCATGTTTGGCTTGACGGTACTCATTTTCAATTTTTGAAAATTTTCAAAAAAGGGCTTTACATTCTCTCCCTGTTTTGGATAAACTCTGCAGGGAGTGGAAATGATTATACCAATGCCAAATTGAAACCGACGGTTTTGAATGCGCTCGTCGAATCCATGACCCGCCAGGTGGCGCATCTGACGAGAGTCGGGAAACTTTCGCTTTCAAAAGGACCACAGTTTAGATGATGCTTTCGTCTCTAGGGCGTTTTTTCTGTTTACACGAACTGATCAAGTGGGGGTAGCCATGGCAACATGCAAAGCTTGCAGTGGTAAGGGGTCACTTCGGTGTCCCAAGTGTAAGGGTAAGGGTACCTACTATGACAGCGGTGACCTTCTAAGTGGAGGTAAAACTAAGCGATGTGAGAATTGCTATGGCTCGGGTGTAGTACGCTGTGGTGCCTGTGGGGGAAGAGGTCAAGTAAAATAAATCCCCCTATTACACATCAATACCTTCACGAATCAGGTTATGGTTGTGGTTTGCGGATGGTGGTGGATCATGCCTACAGTGATACCGAGCCGAACTCACTTGGGCATCGAGACGCAACGCCAGTGGAGCGATTTGGCCATCGAGCGCACCACGCCAGCTCTCTTTGGCCTCTTCTCCTTGGTAGTACTCATGGGCCACGCCCTCTGCCCAGCCGGCGATGTGCCTTGTCAACAGGCTGCTTGGTATCCCAAGTCCAGAGCCACCTTTCACGACCTGCTGCGCTTGGTCCGTAGAAGACTCTGGCTGTATTTGCTTTTTCAGACAGGCGAGACCCCGTCGGATCTGCGAAAAATCTCACCGTCGCACTGCCAGCATCTGCTTTCTGTCGTCTGCTATTGACTTGTTCATCCGCTCATTTTGTACAATTTTGTACACAGTCGAGCTTGTGATTCATGTGATTTACGGCCTTCTATGGAGTTACCATGATCTTCCTCTATGAATGGGAGACATAAAAATGGAGAAGCAATGGGTTTGTTCAGAGAATCCTAAACATATTTTCGATTCTGTTGGCGATGGTTTTTGTCCAGAAGGCGATGGGGGTGTATTAGTCCCTAAAGAGACTATCAAAAAACAACCGAACATTTCGATTGGGGGAGGAACAATCCAGTACGAAGGAAAAGATGGTATCGGCATTTTGGTGTTCGATCTTAGCGGCTCTATGAGAGAAAGATTGGATCCGAACAGTGGTAATCCCCTAAGCAAGATAGAGGCCGTGTCCAATGCCTTCGGCACAACTATTGCAACTTTATTGCATGGTGGTGGTGGATCCGAAGCCCTGAGAACTCCCGATCACTACTTTTTAGCTTTAATAGGATTTTCCGATAATGCCAAAATCCTAGGCATATACCAACTCGCAAGCATGAAAAAAGGCGATTATACTAGCACATGGCATTTTTGGAAACAGCAAGTACTCAATTTCTTTGATAATTTTGGGGATATGACAAATATCACTAGAGGACTTGAAGTTGCGAAGGAGATTTATGAGGCGGCTCTGCAAGGTAATATAGCCACCCATTATTCAGCTCAGTTTAATGACCTAAATAATGGATTTGAAATTGGAAGCCAAAGAGTACATTATGGAGGTGACGTTATCGAAATACCCAACATTAGAGTGCTAATATATAGTGATGGGGAACACAATACTGGGGGAGCATTCAGTAATCCCTTTATCAATTCATCTCTTACTTCAAGTGTCATTTCAGAATCGAAAAGAATGGTCAACGGGGTGATAAGTATCTATTTCGGTCCGCCGGGAACAAATGGAGCCAAACAAATGGACGAAATCGCAGGGGTTTGCCCTGTGCATGGAGAGGTGGGTACTATTCCCATCTCTTCCATTGAACATTACAAATATCTTCGTGACTTGATTCATCTTTCAAGCAAGGCAAGTGGTTTTTGTATAGAGTGTACTAAGACAATTTTGTAGCTGACCTTGTTTCGTCTTAAATTTTATCACTCGCGCATTTTGCAAAGACTACAAACCTTCTTTTCCCGCGGATACGGACTACTTCTTTTCTTAGCGCCACTACAGGCAGTTTCTAATCACTTGAGTTAACCAGAACAGTACCTTACCAGGCACCTAGCCAGTTCCTAAAAGCCTGTATGAAAAGGGTCAGGTAGGTGCTAAACGGCGCAGCATGATGCCAATCATGGCGATATGAATGAACGCTTCACTGCTTGCCGACAGTCGTTCGTAGTCTTTGGAGAGCCGGCGGTTGAGCCCTAGCCAGGCGAAGGTCCATTCGGCGAACCTTGGATTCCACTGACGGTCAGATGGAGAATCCCATTGACGACCTGGCGCATATCCAGGCTGCGCGGTCGTTCTCCAGGTTTGGCCGGTGGAATCAGATCCTGGATAATGGCCCACTGGCTGTCGGTCAGGTCGGTTGGGTATCGTTGCGTGTTCACGAACACAACGTGTACCACGACTTGGCCGATAGCTGTCACTTTTCATATAGACTCTTAGCTCACGACTGGCTGGACCTGTTGGATGGCGGGTATATGCTCACTATCACAATTTAGCGAAGGTGTTTACTATGTTTGCACTTTTTGTCTAGCACCAGAGGTAGCGCTCATCGCTGAACGCTGATTCCTCAGGAGGGAGAACCGAAAACTGCAAAAATAGTGGGTGTTGATAATATGGCTACACAGATACAGATATGTTTGACATGGATGATATTGGTGAGTTCTCTGCTTAGTAGACCAGTTCAAGAGATATATCTGGGAAAAGTCGCCCTGTTTCCTTTCGCAAAAATGCCGGCTCTTCCCCCAATCCTCATAAAAAACACTACAATACTTACTACCGAGGACACAACAAAAACCTTCGAAAGTGTAACAAATGAAATTTCAGCAACTATTACACCGATCACTACTTCAATACCCACCGAATTCCCTCTTCAGACTTTAACCAATACATTTACTCCTGCTCCAGCTGTAACTCAGAGTCCGACAATTAGCCAATCTTCTGCTAAGTCCGCGGTCTCAGTAATTACGAACACTACTTTGTCCACGATAACTCCAACACCTTCTGGAGGAAACAGTTCTTATATACTTCCATGGTTTATATTGATGTACCTGCTTGAAATACTCACCTTAATGGTTATATTTCTCTTCTTGCGCCGAGAGACAGATTACTTCGGGAAAATTTCTAAAGGCATACAAAGAGTAGGTCATAAAATTGACAATATCCAAGATACAATAAAAGGCTTTTCAAAAAGTGTCATCGCTGTAGAGCCTATCCATTCTTCTGTAGTTGACGTAGAACTACTGACATCCGCAGGGCAACGTCATTGTGGAAATCCGAAGGAACCGCAACCTTTAGCTGAAGATGTCGCTGGTCTGATAAGCATTCCCCCTTATTATATAGGATACGTAACCGATGGGGCGCCAGGACCTCAGTTGTCCGGATTATTCACTTCTCGTATCCATGCACGTATTTTGGGACACGAGGTTTTTTTGAATTTAGCGCAGGAAGCGTTAAGGGTAGGGGAAATACCGGGTCTGAAGGATAAAGAACACTTCCTACAAGAGCTACAAGAAAGAATGAGAAAGGAATTATTGAAAGTCCTGGGGATGGGGATTATAAACATGTTAAAAGCCAAAAGAGACATCCTCCCGAGATTCAAAGGGCAACCAGGATTAGAGTGGCAGGCTTCATTTACCGGATTCATTTTTGATGTGCATTCCAGAAAACTATACCTCTATCAAATGGGAGATACAGTAGCGTGTATAGGGAAGCTTGATTCAGAGGCAGTAGAAATAAGAAGTGGCAAACCATTATATACACAATTGATTTTAAAGGAGGAAAAGATTGAACTCGAGTTTACAGTTAATCCCATTGTCGAAGAATTTCTGAAAGTACAAGGAATCGTTGTCATGAGTGATGGAGTATATGGTGCTATGTCTACCTTACGAAATCTAAGCCAAGCAGACTTCAAATCATTAGTAGAAAACTTACGAAAAATTTCTATACCCTCTGGCGATGATAAGACACTATTGATAATCTCAGCGAGGGATTCTATACCGATATCAATTTGAAATCGGTAAATTGTCGAATTCCGGGTCGAGATCGAACTTGTGTTGCGCTTCTTTTGGCCTTTGGGGTCTGGTTTTTGGCCCTGGTGACATATCTCAGATGCCATTCTGTCCACTTGCGCCTTCAAATGGTTCCCTTTGTCCCCTCCCAAGAGCATGGTGCATGATTCCTTCGGGATCGGCCCCGTCTGTTGTCCTTCCCTTGTTGAACGCCCCTTATTTGCAAAAGAGTCACTGATTTGGTCAAAAATAAATAGGGTGGGAGCTTTAGCATTAGCATATGTCTTCATTTATAAGCCGGAAAACAGAACATGAAATAAGGCGCTTTTGTTCTGATTTTAAAATAGGCAATCAATCTGCGTGGTATTTCATGAATGGAAAGTTCTATAAGTTATGGCCAGAGGAAGCACCAGGACATAACTTTCTGTTATCAAATAGCTACAATGCCTTAGTCAAGATAGGCTTAACGGCCCAGCTTAATGAGTTTGGGAAACTAAGACAGCCCTGCCTTGTACGGGGGAAGAATTTTAATTACCTCTATATATTTTCTCAATTGAAAGCAGATAAGCTCGATATTAATGAAGTACTCCAGGCTCTTTATCAGGGCGAAGATTGGTGGATCAAAAATTGGTTACTGCTATTTCAACATCTTGAATTAGCCCGTTTTGCGTATTTTGATATGGATTGGAGCAATATAGGCTTAGTAAAAAATAATCAGCAAATGCACCTAGTATTCTACGACATTGATAGCACAGTCGATGTGACAAAGAATTGGCAACAAATCTGGACAGGTAATGCAACATTTCACACATTATTCTCAAGACTTCGTCAAGAGTACAAAGAGACCACATTACAGTTTTTCAATATAGCCAGTCTAACCGAATTGTATATTGCCACTATTTTGGCATATATCGTTCAAAACCCCTTAATTCTAGAGCTCAATAAATATGGGGCAGGGAGCTATTATATTTCCGGACATGCATGCATACCTTCTGGTATGCCCGTTGATTCTCGAAATAAGCAAATTATAGAGAAGTTTTTAATTTACATGCTTAATGAATGCAAAGATGTTTTTGAGCACAAGAAACATCCCAAGGACTCTCTTAAAAATATCGCTGAGTATACTATTCAAGTTATTAAGGAACCTGTGGCTCTATTAAAAGACCCACAGATTCCACAGATGAACCCAGGTGATGGTAAAAACCTCTCTATATTCAAGTTATTAAGGAACCTATGGCCCTAGCGTAACGGTTGTGCAATCAGATGCGATTCGATGAAAAACGGCATCAAACTTGCAAATTTGGGTCTTTCAGGCGGCGGATGACTACGGCCTGGTAGTCGGAGCACCTTGCCTGCAAAGGCGCTGTGCTCGCTGAACTTTAACAACCGACCTTCTGAATTCCGGATCACCTGTGCCGAGGCATGAGCGGCCACCTGCACCTGGCGCTTGATACCCAACTGGCCCACATTCAGGGCGTTGTCGCCTGGTAGTGCCTGGCTCGCCAGCCAGTGCGACGCCCAGCGGATGAAATTGGCGGCGAAGACCACGAAACACTCCTGCAAATAGATGGCGGGCTCAGAGCGCACTTGGATGTGGTGCAGGTGGAAGACCTGTTTGTTCTCCTTGATCCCGGCTTCGATGGTCTGCCGGCCGTTGTAATGCTCAAACCAGGCGGGCAGGTTCTGGGTAACCGGGTCGGAGCCGAAGTGGGCCAAGGCGCTGTGCTGGAGGGTTTTGCCGGTGTAGAAACGCTCCAGGGCCACGTCCAGCGGATACGGGCAGCCTTTGAGTTTCCATTCGGGCCAGGCAGTCATCTCGGCATTAGCGCCCACCCGCACCCAGGCGGTTTGGTTCGTCACCTGTCGGCGCAGATAAGCCACGACCCGGTGGCTGTGGGGCTTGGTGTAGACTTCGTAGCCCATCTCGATGAGCAGCGCCAGGTTCTCGTAGGTACCAAAACCGGCATCCAGGCGAAATTCGGCTTCCATCGGCTCGGGATTGGTGGCGTTGTCCTGCTCAAAACGGGTCAGGCGTTGGGACAGGAGGCTCCACGCGGCCTGTTGCTCTTCCCAATGCGCCGTGGTCCTGGCCAGCCTGCGCTGGGCTTGCTGCCAGGCGTCCTCCCGACCTTTCAAGCGTTTTGCTGCGGCCTGCAAGCGCCGGCGAGCCTGGGCCAGGGCACTGCTCGGACGCTCTGGACGGTTACGGATACGGTCGTCATGCTCCAGGTCGTCAAGATGTTGCTGGCAGGCCTGCCGTTGCTGCGCTGCTTCCGCCAGTCGTTCCCGGGCACGCTCCACAGCGCCTTTCTGGGTGTCCAGGCGCTGGCCGGTCTGGGCCAGCTGCTGCTCCAGGGCCTGAATGCGGCTGCGCAGCAGCTCGGTGCGCCGGCGGGGTCGCAAGCCGGTGCGGACTTCGGCAGCCAGAACCAGGGCTTCAGCCTGCGTGCAAGAGACCGTATCGCCAGGGTGATGTGCCACCGAAAGCCACAAGCGCCCATACGTCGGACTTTCCAGGCTGACCAGCGCCGCCTGGTATCCCAGCCGGATTGCATCGTCCATGTGGCCAAAGGCGGCATGGGGGTAGGTTTGGCTGGTGTTGGAAACGGGAATGCCGGTCAGATCGCCATCATAGCGGAGGCGTTTGCCTTGGGCGCGCAGCCGCCTCAACTCAGCTTCGATATACGGCTGGCCGATTTGCGCCAATGTCAGGGCAATCTGCCGGGCTTCCTCCCAACTCAGCCCGCGCAACGTGCGGCTCACGCCACTGTAGTCCGCCCAGCCCGGCTGTCCCCAGGCTTGGGCAACCGCCTGATCCCGATCCAGGGGATGGGCAGACAGGCTGATATCCTGCAAATGCTTCAGCCCGCCCAGGATGGCGACCAGAAATTCCAGGACTTTGCCCTGGGGCGTGTGGTGGTAGCGCTTCTGCTTTAGGGATAGCCCCTGGAATGCCTGGATCAGGCCGATGTGTTCGGCGAACCAACCCCAGGCAACCAGAAAGGCATGCTGGGTGTGTTGGACTTGTGTCTCGTCGCTGCTCATAACCATTCCTCGCTCGTTTGGAAATGGTTATGAGCATACAGGTTCCGGATTCAGTTGGTAAGGTGCGAAAAATCTTTTAATTTTAGGCCGTTTTTCGTGATTCGGCCTCTGATTGCACAAAACTTACGCTAGGTTTCAGACTTTATTCGATTTCGCGTACAGTTACGCTGGACTCGATTTATCAAGAAGCGCTGCTGCTCGGTGGGCCTTCCAGAAAATGGGGTTTCAAAGGAAAGGATAGTTTCTGCCTAACCCTGCGTGCAGCGGACGCGGCTGCGCTGCGCGCCAAGTCGGACGAATTTTCGGCCAAAAATCATGCGCCCACAATGGTCGTAGGACGGCGGCGCCGCGCCGCTGACGCTGTCGTTAGCTGTCGAGTCTCAAGACATTGGTAACACTCAAAGTCTCAAGACATAGGTAACAGGTATTGCCCAATTAGGCTCAAGACATAGGTAACAGGTTACGCTACCTCCATGAAATTTCACCGGAATACTGGAGGAGCGTATGAACCAGGCACCTTACCAAACGAATCAAGAAGAAGCCCTGCGGAACCAGGCCATCGATCGGTATCTGCAGGGGATGCGACCGGCGGCAATTGCGCGGCATTTGGGACGTAGTCGCAAGTGGTTCTATGAGACCTTGCACCGTTTTCAACAGGAGGGTCGGGCGGGTTTAGCCTCGCGTTTGCGACAACCGCGTCATTCGCCATCCCAGATCGCCCCTGAGGTGGAAGCGGCGGTATTGCGAGTGCGGCGGTTGTTGAGCAGTAGGGAGGACCCTGTGTTGCGCTTTGGTAACAGCGGGGCTGATGCCATTGCCGCCGAGCTGAAGCGAGCCGGCATCGAAGCGCCAAGCCGGGCGACCATCAACCGAATTCTTCGGCGTCATGGGCTCAGCAATCCGCGGCCCCATCAGCGCAAGAAGCAGACCCTACCGGCTGATTATCCCTGGCCACAAGTGCATCACGCCCATGTCCTTCATGCCATGGATTTCATGGAACGGGTCCTGCCAGGCGGACAACGTCTCTATGCCTGCAACCTGCTCGATGTCTTCTGCCAATGGCCTTTTCTGGCTCTCATCACCAGCAAAACCAAGCAGAATGTGGTGGATTTCTTCCTGGCCGCCTGGCAAGATGTGGGGCGTCCAAACGCCCTGAGGGTGGATAACGATCCGGTCTGGCGGGGAAGTAGTTCTGCTTCTTACACGTTCAGCACCCTGGTGCGCCTGTGGCTCTATCTGGGTGTGCAGGTCATCTTCATCCCGCCCTATACACCGCAAGCCAACACCTGGATCGAGTCTTTCAATCGTCTTTGGTCCCGCAACTTCTGGGAACGGATGCATTTTCAGGATCTCTCCATGGTCCAGCAGGCCTTGCCAGACTTCCAAACCTACTGCCGTATAATTGACCCCGAAAACTGGACCACGTGCTAAGGTGGAGAAATCGGCCTATAATTGAGTGCACGTGGAGGGTCAAACAGATGTCCAAGAAACGACGACGATACAGTGCTGAATACAAGTTCAAGGTCGCCTTGGAAGCGGCCAAAGGCACCAAGACGCTGGCAGAGATCGCTAGTGAAACAAGCGTACATCCCAACCAGATTAGCCAGTGGAAAAGCCAGCTCCTGGAAGACGGTGCCCATGTTTTCAGTTCCAACAGCGCCCGGCAACAGCGGGAGTTCGAGAAGCTGGAATCCGAACTGTACGAGCAGATCGGGCGCCTGAGGATGGAGCTGGAATGGCTGAAAAAAAAAGCTGCCGGCTTCGACTGAGGTCAAGCGCGCCATGATCGAGCCCAACCATCCGGACATCAGTATTCGCCGGCAATGTGAGCTGCTGGGGCTGAATCGTTCGACGTACTACTACGCGCCGGCGGGGGAGAGTGAGTTCAACTTGCATCTGATGCGCCTGATCGATGAGCAGTACCTGAAAACGCCCTTCTATGGCTGGCCCCGGATGACGGCCTATCTTCAGCGAGAAGGCTACGCGGTCAACCACAAACGGGTGCAACGTCTGATGCGGATCATGGATTTGCAGGCCATTCATCCAAAACGGAAGACCAGCGTGGCCGGTAAGGGTCACAAAATCTATCCGTATCTGCTGCGGGGCCTTGAGATCACGCAGCCCAATCAGGTCTGGAGCGCCGATATCACGTACGTCCCGATGCAGCATGGCTTCATGTATCTGGTGGCTATCCTGGATTGGTTCAGCCGCTATGTGCTGGCCTGGCAACTGTCCAACACCTTGGACGGTCGGTTCTGCCTGGACGCGCTCCAGCAAGCGCTTCTGCTCAGCACACTCGACATCTTCAACACCGACCAGGGGGTGCAGTTTACCGCCCTGGAGTTCACCAGCTGTCTCGAAGCTGCTGGCGTGCGGATCAGCATGGACGGCCGAGGCCGGGTGTTTGACAACATCTTCATCGAACGGCTATGGAGGTCGGTTAAGTACGAGGACATCTACTTGAAGGACTATGCCTCGGTTCCGGAACTGGACACGGGCCTGGATGACTACTTCCAGTTCTACAACCATGACCGGTCGCATCAAAGCCTGGGCTATCGGGCACCGGCAGAGGTCCATTTCGCATGAGTACTTTGTTGTTGCTGTTGTTGTTCTTTCTTCACCTTATTTTGGCCATTTCGTGGTCTTGACAATGGGGTCAACCTTAGCCAGAACATCGTCCTTTACCTGGCGAACTGACTACCCCGGCTACTTATCGGGAGAGCTCACCTGTGGCCGTACGTCTACCAGAGCATACCCAACTCCCCTCTGTCCTGCCCTTATGTGACGGCCTCATCCACTTCCTCCGTTTTGTGAACAATGGCGGCCAGTTCTCTCTCTTGAACGCCACATGGACGCTGGATTCGCAATGGGCAGGTAAGACGATTCGGGCGACTTTGGTCACCGGGGGAACATCGCCTCTACGTCTATCATCAGAAAGCACCTGCTGAAGCGCCGGTGTGTATCGCTGACTTCCCCTTCCCAATTCGGGAAGAGATGCTTCCTGTGCCAGAACCTTACCGTCAGTCCAGGGTCAACCTATGGCCTGGAGTTTCTTGATTCGGTTGTTCATGTACGGCTATTCAGGTCAAGTGTTACCTATGTCTTGAGCCTACCGGAGGCAATACTTGAGCCCCAAAAGTGTTACCTATGTCTTGAGACTTAACAGTTAGCCTGTGCTTCCCGGCTAGTGTCCCTAATTCAGACCAAATGACAGTATGAGGTTTAGGACCTATGAACCGACAAAAGCTAATAGACGAACTGGAACGTCACTCCAAAGCGGTCAAGTCCATTATCGCTTCGCTGCGGGAGATCGAGAAGTTATCAGGTGACCGGGAAATCAATTTGGCGCGCATAAAGAAACAAGTAGGTAAGCTGAAGGATATCGTGTCGGATTCGGATCCGTTTCCACTGGACATTCTCAAGGAATGGATAAATCAGTTCGAGTCTGAATTGCGTCAGACAGAGGAACAAGTGCAACGACGATTTGGTTCGGAACTGGAGCAAGAACTTCGACAATTGGGGATCACGCTGACAGGACAATATCCTGAACTAAAAGCCGGACTGTTCACAATCGAGCTTGATTTTGAACAATGGCAAGCAACCTTGTGGTACGGTTCCAAGCAAGAGAAGCTGAGTACAAGCCCATTATCCGTTTCTGACATCGTAAAACGAGTTGAAAGAGCAAAGAAGGAATTAGGATCGCAGATTCCTGAACAGGAACTTCTGGAAAACCTATATCAGGCTTATACTCGAGTGGTCCAAAGGGTAGGCGAAGATGCCCCCATAATCAAGATGCTTGGAGAAATCGCTTACTTGCTTCAGAATCCCCGGTTTTACCAAGATCCGCGAAAAGATTATTACAAGAGCTACAGTCGAGCTGACTTCAGCTTCGACCTCTTTCGTCTCCGGCGATTTCTGGCTCAAAACCCTTCCTCAAGGCAATTCCGCTTGAAAACAGCTACTCGAGCCCAAACAAAACGCCGATCGGACTTCCTATGGGTCCCCGAAAGTGAAGATGGCAAGGGAAGCGCGTATTCCCACTTGAGATTTGAGGAGAAACGAGCATGAACAAACTTGATTCGCAAATCGCCAGGAGGATAATCGACACCGTAGCGGCCAATGGCATTCCGCCAGCATATGGATTTCAGTTTTTCACTGCTGGCTTGGAGCCGTACCTTTCTGTTATCGATGAGGAATATCTTTCCACGTTCATAAAGCAGGGTGGCTCTGCATTTAAGATGGTGGTTGGAGTCTATGGGGGCGGAAAAACGCACTTTCTCTACTGCGTACGCGATCTAGCGTGGAAAAACCAGTTCGCTGTCTCGTATGTCAGCCTGGCTCCTGGTGAGAGCCCATTTCATCGGCTAGACCTGGTATATAAGGCTATTATCAAAGGACTGCTTCCACCCCTATCGGCGGAAGAACTCTTATCAGGTTATGAGCAAGGTATCGTGCCGTTCATCCGCTCCTGGTATAGCATGAAGTACCAAGAGGCGCGTAATGACGGCGTGTCGGTTGAGGATTTACGAGAAAGATTGCTGAGTGAAATTGAAAACATCCAAGGGATAGAGAGCATTAGTTTTTCAAAAGCGGTCAAAGCGGCCTTCAAGGCGCTATTGGATAGACAGGAAGAAGATTTCCTCAACATATGTCAGTGGCTAACGGGTGAAGGCTTCGACCGCACAGTCCACGGCAGATTTGGAATTCTACAGCGTATCGATAGAACGACGGCCTTCACCATGATCCGATCTTTAGTCCAATGGGTCAAACAGATCGGTTTTTCTGGACTCGTCATCTTGCTGGACGAGGCTGAGCGCGTCCCAAGTCTTAGCACAAAACAAAGAGAACTCCATTTGAATAACTTGCGCGAGCTGATTGACGAATGTGGGCACACGAATTTCCAAAGCGTTATGATTTTCTATGCCGTGCCAGATGAGAATTTTCTGGAAGGGCGCACTCAAATTTATGAAGCGCTACGCCAGCGTGTAGCCACCGTGTTCGACGAGTTAAACCCAACTGGCGTCAAAATCGAACTGGAGAGGATTCCGGGAGACCCGCTCACACTGTTAACGGAGATTGGAACAGGGCTGAGACGCGTTTACGAAGTGGCGTATGCATCCAAACTTGATGATTCGCTAGTTCTGCATACCATCAGGCAAACTGCGGAAGCTGCTTATGAGCAACGCTACGGAGACATCGGATACAAACGCCTGTTCGTGCAAAAGGTTATTCAAGGCTTCCATTACTTGAGGCAGAAAGGCTCCCCACCGTCTCCCGAAGACTTGGACTTTTAATGGGATTTGAGTCATGACTACGAAGGAAGTCGTTCATCCCAGGTATGGTCGTGGTGTGGTGCTGCAGCGCCGCCACAAGGGGTTCGAGTTGCTGGTTGAGTTCGACGGTGTGCGCAGATGGGTGCGGATTGATGAATTGCGTGAAGCAGAACTTCTCCCACCAGCTCCACGCTTTCCGCCAGCACCTGAACCCGATGAACACTTCAAATCTCGACGCATGATTGAGGCATTTCGCCTCGGGATCGTGCCCTATGATTGTGTGGAGGATTTCACTTTCGGAAGAGAGCAAGAAGTCAAACAGATCGCGCAATGGCTATCCTCCCAGTCAGAACAGTCGGGAACCATGCTCGTTGTAGGAGAATATGGCAGCGGAAAAACTCATCTCCTGCATTATGCTCTAGGACGCGCATTGCAAGAAGGATATGCTGTTTCTTGGGTGGAGATGGATCCCAACGAAGCACCTTTTCACAAGCCGAAACGTGTATACAAACAATTGATTCAGAACATGCGATATCCATTAGGGGGCACGAGCGTAGGAAATTTTCGGGATTTTTTGAAAAGAGCGCTTTCTTTGGGCGCGCTAAAAGATCACGAATATTTTAAACGAATAATGGGTCATGAGTTCGATGAAACCTTGTGGGAATGGATCGAAGCAAGAGAACCCAGTATTCGACCCTGGAGCTTCTACAATTGGACGTACAACTCATTGCCCGGACTCTATGACTATTCCACAGCGGCTAACATCTACTGCTACTTGCTCAGCGCACTTGGATGGGCTGCAAGGGAAGTCATGAGCCTGAAAGGGCTGCTACTGGTTTTTGACGAAGCCGAGACCGTGGAGATGAATTACTATTCTTATCAGGCAGAACGAAGTAGAAATTTCCTCCGGGCGTTGATTCGAACCGCTGATAACGAACCAGCATTACAGAAAAAGCCTTGGAATTCAGGCCTTGATTACTGCGGAGTTGGAGTCGGTCCTCGCATTCCTTTCCTCTACGAAGAGGTTAGCGGCTTGAAGCTATTGTTTGCATTCACCTCTCTAGATTGGAATTACTACTACAGTTGGACTGACGGGTACTACTCGAAAACGCCGTATATTCCTGAGATCGAGCGAATACCCAAGAGCGAGTTGGAGCCGTTATCGGAGAAGGCGCTGAGACAGGTCTTCGAGCACATCTGTTTGCTCTATGACAGTGCCTATGATTATCTGGAGGAAGACGTGACCATTGACGCTATATTCAACATACTGAACCAATCAATACAGACACGATTGTTCGTCAAGGGAGCCGTCGAAATCTTAGATATAGCCCGCTTTCTCACGAAATCATGAGTGAGGTCATGTTGCGGTGATTGAGAGAACTAGGGATATACGTGCCCGACTAAAATATGCCTGGACACCGTTTTTCACTAGGTTCGGTAGGCTAACGCCTATTCAACTCGAAGCAATTCCCAGAATACTGGACGGAAGCAATGTCATCATCGCCTCCCCTACTGCGTCTGGGAAAACCGAGGCCGTTGTTGCGCCGGTTGCACAGAAGTTCATCGAAGAAAGGTGGTACGAACTTGCTGTAGTATATGTCGTACCGACGCGGGCCCTGACTAACGATACGATAGCTCGCGTTGCAGGGCCTCTACAAGATATGGGCATCAGGGCGGATATCAAACATGGGGATAAGCCTTATCTCTCAACGTCGAATCCGCCCAATTTTCTGGTCATAACCCCTGAATCTCTCGATTCACTAATTTGCCGCAATACCGAATTGTTTTCCAACCTGCAAACGGTGATTATTGATGAAATCCACCTGCTTGATAATACATACCGTGGAGATCAGTTACGAATTCTAATAAGTCGCTTAAGGAAAATTGCTAAGGTTGCTGAATTCTCAGTACATCTTCTATCGGCGACGCTGGCATCCCCTCGCGAAACGGCTGGGAGGTATGTGCAGCTCTATGAGACTGTGGAAGTGCCTGGGCGTAGGGAAATTGAATACCAGTTTGTCGAGTCTCACAAGGAAATTTACGAGATTGCTAGGCAACGAAAATGGCGGAAGATACTCTATTTTTGCAACCTTCGCGAGACAGTTGAAGAGACGGTATCGGAGATTAGCAGACTATGGCATCCGTATCCGGTTGTGGCTCACCACGGTAGTCTTAATCGCCAACTCAGAGAAGAGGCGGAGAGGGTGATGAAGGAAGCGGATGTTGCGATATGCGTATCAACCTCTACCCTGGAAGTTGGTATAGACATCGGTGACCTCGACCTGATTGTGCTTGTAGAGCCTCCGTGGAGCGTTTCATCTTTGCTCCAACGCATCGGACGCGGCAACCGAAGAGAGGGAATTGTGCGTGTTGCAGCACTCGTGACCTCTTCGGAGGAACGTCAACTGCTTGAGAGCATGTTCGAAGTTGCAGCGTCTGGTGAGTTGCCTGAGGAGCCCTATAACCCTGACTTATCTGTCGCGGTACAGCAGATATTCTCGTGCCTGTATCAAAACAGAGGGGGCGTACTGGAAACGGAGATCGTGAGTCTCCTGTCACCCATTTGCAATGAAAAAGAAGCAACACTGATCTTGAGGCACTTACGAAGCAAAGAATGGGTTGAACGTGCTACAAGCCGATGGTTTGCTTCAACGAAGTTGATGGATCTCGGCGCGAAGGGACGAATCCACTCAAACATTCCAGAGTCACAATCGCATAGGGTGATAGATGTGGCATCGGGGAGAGAGATCGGTTTGATTATGGGCGTTGTCGATGAAGTATTCGTACTTGGAGGAAGAGTATGGCAAATTGTTTCAATAGAACGAAACATGATCAAAGTCCGTCGTTTCATGGGACGAGCCCAAGCAGCCTTTTTTCTAAGGCGTGGTCGAGTGGGAGCTTTCTATTACTTGCTCCCTCCAGAGCTAAGGAACAAACTTGCTTAGTGAAAATGCTAAACAGGCTAACACGCGCTTCCACCTGACGCCGCTCCGCTGCGCTTCGCGCTCGGCTGGACGGCGCTGGGCGATTAGGACGAGACGGTGAGTACAGTTGTTCTGATTTCATGTGTGAGTAAAAAATTGCCGCACAGGGCAAAAGCCAGGGATTTGTACGTCAGCCCACTATTCCGAATGAACCTGAAGTACGCCCAACGATTTTCGCCCAAACAGGTGTTTATTTTGTCTGCGAAATACGGTTTGGTGGAATTGGATGAAGAAATAGAGCCATACGATGTTACACTCAATAGTATGTCTGCCCGTGGACGAAGAAACTGGGCTAGGAAAGTCGTGGCGCAACTTCAAGAGTACTGCGATTTGGAGAAAGACCATTTTGTGATACTAGCCGGGCAGAAGTATCGGCAGTATCTGTTGTCGCATCTAAAATCCTACGAAGTGCCATTGGCGGGTTTGCCTATAGGAAAGCAGTTGCAGTTTTTGAAGCGGGAAACGTCATGGTAAGAGAGATTTGTCAGCAATTGCACGAACTCTTCAATGGGCTTCCGCGCTGTCGGTTTCCTTTCGCTGAATTGGCAATCCCCCGCAATGGTGTCTATGTTCTTTTCGAGAAAGGGGAATATGCACACGGTTTGGACCGCATTGTCAGGGTAGGAACGCACAGGGGAGACAATCAATTGCTTTCCCGGCTGAAACAGCACTTTGTGAATGAGAACAAAGACCGGAGCATCTTTCGGAAAAATATTGGACGTGCAATGCTTCGGCGCGAAAACGACCCGTTTCTTGAGCAGTGGAACTGGGATTTGACAACAAGGAGAGCAAGAGAGAAGTATGGCCCTTTGCTTGACGAAAGAAAACAGCATCAGGTAGAGAGAGCTGTAACAGCATACATTCAGGCAAATTTCTCGTTTGTGGTGTGTAGAGTGGATGAGAAGGAAGAACGATTGGAGTGGGAGCGTAAAATAATTTCGACAGTATCGTGGTGTCAAGAGTGTAGGCCATCTTCAACCTGGCTGGGGTTGCACTCTCCAAAGAAGAAGATACGAGAGAGTGGATTGTGGCTTGTCAACGAGTTGTACAAAGATGGCTTATCCTGGTCAGAGTTAGAAAAATTGAGGGCTATTGTGCAGGCTAACACCGGCTTCAGCGGACGCTCCGCTCGCTCGCTGCCGCTGAGCCACACGTCACCCATTTGATCGAGCCGGGGCTGAGTGCAAACGGTGACCCAGACGGCATACGGCAGGTGGTGGAGATCCTGCTCGACAACGCCATCAAATATGCCAATCCGGGCGGTTGGGTCACCCTGTCACTCACCCGGGCGGGCCGGCGCATCGCATTCACCGTCGCCAACAGCGGGCCGGAAATTGCGAAGGAAGACCTAGGGGACCGCCGCCGATATCGGCGGCGGTCCCCTTTTCCGCCTCCGTCACCTGTCGCCTACGCCACCCGCTCCAAAAAGCGCACGTCGTTTTCGTAGAAGTAACGGATGTCGTCGATGCCCCGCTTGAGGATGGCCTGCCGCTCGATGCCCATGCCGAAGGCGAAACCGCTGAAGACGGCCGGGTCGTAGCCGCCGTTGCGCAGGACCACCGGGTGCACCATCCCCGCGCCCAGAATTTCCAGCCAGCCGGTGTATTTGCACATCCGACAGCCCTGGGCGCCGCAGAGGATGCAGTCCACGTCCACTTCCACGCTGGGCTCGGTGAAGGGGAAGTAGGACTTGCGGAAGCGAATGCGCCGCCCTTCACCGTACATCTGATTGGCGAAGTTCAGCAGCACCCCCTTGAGGTCGCTGAAGGTGATGTTTTTGCCGATGGCCAGGCCCTCCACCTGGTAGAACATCATCTCAGAACGGGCCGTCACGTCCTCGTTGCGGTAGCACTTGCCCGGCAGGATCACCCGGATGGGTTCGGGCGCGTATTCCCGCATGGCATGGATCTGGCCCGGGCTGGTGTGGGTACGCAAGATCACGTCCGGGTTGGTGGTGAAGAAAGTGTCCTGCATCTCCCGGGCCGGGTGGCCAGGGGGGAAGTTGAGCAGCTCGAAGTTGTAGGCGTCGGTCTCCACCTCCCGGGCGTCGTAGACCTGGAAACCCATCTGCACGAAGATGTCCACGATCTCCCGCAGGGCGGCAGTGGTGGGGTGATATTTACCCACCACCGGCCGGCGGCCGGGCACGGTCACGTCCACGTGTTCGTGCTCCAGGGCCCGCTCCATCTCGGCCAGGGCAATGGCCTCCTGGCGCTGCTGGAGCGCCGCCTCCAGGGCCATCTTCACCTGGTTGGCCGCCTTGCCCACCACCGGGCGCTCCTCCCGGGGGAGTTGCCCCAGCCCGCTGAGCAGGGCCGTCACCTGACCCTTCCGCCCCAGGTATTCCCCGTACCAGGCCCGGGTCTCCTCGGTGGTGCTGGCCTGGGCCAGTTCGGCCAGCGCCTTCTCCTGTAGTGCCTCCAGTTGTTGCAACAGATCACTCATGGCGACGCTCATCCCCAAGAATTTGGTCCAGCCGGCCTCCACGGAGCCCCGCCCCCTCCAGGGTGGCGGGGGCAAGCCCGTCGATGGTCCCCAGCAAAATATCGCCGTGGAGTTCATCCAGCCGCACCGGCGTAATGGTGTTGTGCAGGTCCAGGTCGGCCGGGGCCAGGGCCATGACCCGCAGGTAGTTGTCTGTGTATCCGGCCCAGAGAACCGCATTGGTATCGGTCACGCTCTGGCGCTCTCCTTCCCAGAGGACAGGCCGCACCGTGCCCACGAAGCGCAGGCGCTCTGCCCGGCCGGTGCGCTCCACCACTTCGTGCAGCCGCCGGGAGCGCTCCTTCTTGACCCGACCGTCCACCTGGCCGTCGAAGCGGGCGGCTGCGGTGCCGGCCCGGGGGCTGAAGGGGAAGATGTGCGCGTGGGCGAAACGCATCTCCTCCACAAAGGCCATCCCCTGGACGAAATCCGCTTCGGTCTCGCCGGGGAAGCCCACGATCAGGTCGGTGGTGAGGATCAGGTCCGGGATGGCGGCCCGGGCTTCGGCCACCAGCTGTCGGAAACTGGCGGTGGTACAGCGGCGGGCCATGCGCCGCAGCAGCTTGTCGGTGCCCGCCTGGAGGGGCAGGTGCAGGTGGGGGCAGAGGCGGCCCGGCCAGCGCGCCCAGAGTTCGAAGAAGCCCTCGGCCAGCTCCCAGGGCTCCAGGCTGCTGAGGCGCAGGCGGGGGATGTCCGTATCGGTCAGGATGGCCGCGGTCAGCTCCTTGAGATCCGTCCGGGCCTTTCCGGCAAGATCCCGGCCGTAGCTGCCCAGGTGCACCCCGGTGAGCACCGCCTCCTGGACGCCGGCGGCGCACAGCTCCTGGATCTCCCGCACGATGTCGGCCACAGGTCGACTGCGGCTGGCGCCCCGGGCGATGGTGACCACGCAGAAGGTGCAGCGGTTGTTGCAGCCGTCCTGGACCTTGATGAAGGCCCGGGTGCGGCGTAGCTGCTCCGGCGCCACCCCGCCGAGGGGCTCCTCGAAGGGCGTGCCGTCTGGCTGCATGCGGGCCAGGTCGGCGGGATCATCCAGCTCCGCGCTCCAGGGCTCCAACAGGGTGTGGAGCAGGTCCTTGCGGCTGTTGTCGGCTACCAGGGCCACGCCGGGCAGGCGGGCAGCGGCCTGGGGCTCCAGGGAACTCCAACAGCCGGTGACCGCGATGCGGGCCGACGGGTTGAGCTTGTGGAGCTGGCGGATGCGCTGGCGGCTCTTGCTGGCCGCGGCGGCCGTGACCGCGCAGGTGTTGAAGACGACCACTTGGGCCTCCTCAGGGGAGGTCACCGTCTGGTGGCCGGCGTTGCGCAGCCGCTGGGCCAGGGTCTCCATTTCGCTGAAGTTGAGCCGACAGCCGATTTGATCCAGATATACCCGCATAACAGATCCGATATCCTGCGATTCCCGGATGGAAACGGGACCTACAGCTCGCCCCGGCGGGAACCGGCCGCCAGGGGACGAGAAAGGCGCACGTAGGTGCGGTTTTTATACCGCAAGGATGCCATCCCGTAGGAAACGGGACCTGCGGCTCGCCGCAGCAAAAGTATAGCACAGGCCCAGGAGATGGCAGGAATATTTCCCGGGCAGATTCCGGCCTTTGTGGAGGCCTATGGTACACTGGCGCACCAGGGATGCCCGTCATCGCCCATTTTCGTGGATGGAGAAGAGCTGTTGCCGATGTGGAAAAAGCATTGCCCGGCCCGCTGCCATGGAATGGTGCTTGGCCTCTACGCCGCCCTGGCCCTGGCCCTGAGCTGGCCCCTGCCCCGCTACCTCACCAGCCGGGTGCCCGGCGTTGCCCAGTGGGCCTTCGATGAATCCACCTTTCTCTGGAACGCCTGGTACCTGAAACATGCCCTGGTGGACCGGCTGAGCAATCCCCTCCACACGGAGCTGATCTACTATCCCCTGGGCATCGACCTGATCCTCCACACCTACAACTTTTTCCACGCCCTGCTGGCCCAGCCCATGATGCTGGCCGTGAACCTGCCCTTTGCCAGCAACGTGGCGCTCCTCTTGAGCACCGTGCTTAGCGCCTATGGCACCTTTCTCCTGGTCCTCTGGCTGCTGCGCAAGACGGGCCGGCAGCGGGGCATCCGGGCCGCGGCGGTGGTGGCCGGGCTGCTCTACGCCTTTGCCAGCAACCGGGCCGTCTACGCCGCCCTGGGCCACTACGACATGGTCACCACCCAGTGGATCCCCTTCTACGGGCTCATGCTCCTGCGCAGCCTGGACGGCACCCTACCGGCCCGCCGCCGCTACCAGGCCGCGGCCCTGGCCGGTTTCTTCCTGGCGCTCAACGGCCTGGCCGAGATGATCACGGCCATGTTCCTGGGCCTCTTCACCGGGCTGGTGTTGCTCTGGTGGGCGGTGAACTGGCTGAAGGACCGGCGCGGTCAGGCGACCTGGCCCGCGCCCCCGGTGTCGCCGGCGGGCGCCCTCGCCGCCCTGGCCCTGACCGGCGGCGTCACGGCCCTGGTGTGGGGACCGGCCCTGGTGCCCATCCTGGTTCAGTTCCTCACCGCCGACTTCGCGCTCAAGGGCTGGGGCGAAGCCATCCCCCTCAGCGTGGACCTGCTGGGTCTCTTCACCCCCACGGTGCTGCATCCGGTCTTCGGCGGCGACCTGGTGGCGGAGCTGCGGCGGGTACAGCTGCGCGCGCTGGAGATGGGCGTCACCGGCTTTCGGGATGTAAACACCGTCTTCCTGGGCTGGACGAGCCTGGCCCTGGCCCTGGTGGGCGCGCTAGCCCTGGGACGCCGGGTGCGCCTCTGGATCTGGACGGCCGTGCTCTTTGGGCTCTTCGCCCTGGGGCCCTTCCTGCAGATCAACGGCCGCTACCGCTTCGACCTGGACGGCGTGGAGGCCACCTTCCCCCTGCCCTACGCACTGCTCCACTACATCCCCATCGTCAAGGCCAACCGGGCGCCCAACCGCAACAGCGTCATCTTGATGCTGGCCCTGGCGGTGCTGGCCGGCTACGGCCTCCACTGGCTGCTGCAACGGCTGCCCACCGGGCGAGGCGGCCGTTTTTACAGCGGCCTGCTGCCGGCCCTGCTGGCCGGGCTCATCCTGTTCGAGCACCTGGCCGTACCTGCGCCCCTCTCCGACGCACGCATCCCCCAGGTCTACGCCCAGATCGCGGCGGACCCCCGGCCGGTGAGCGTCCTGCAATTGCCCCTGGGCTGGCGCAACAGCTTTGGCACCTGGGGCCCCGAACGCACCCAGCTTCAGTACTTCCAAACGGCCCACGGCAAACCCATGTTGGGCGGGAACATCAGCCGGGCGCCGGACTTCAAGATGGCCTACTTCCAGCGCATCCCCCTCTTCCAGGCCCTGGTGGACGCCCAGGTGGACGGCAAGGTGACGCCGGAGCTGGCAGAGGCGGCCCGCGCCCAGGCCGACGAGCTCATGTACCTCTACAACGTGGGCTACGTCCTCCTCTTCCCGCCCATCCCCCAGCGCTTTCCCTACGTGGACCACTGGCAGACGGCCTGGGACTTTGCCCGGGAGGTGTTGCCCCTGGAGGAAGAGCCCTTCTGGCGCGGGGAGGGCATCGAAGCGTACCGGGTGCGCCAGCCCGAGGGCGCCGACCACTTCCGCCTGGACCTGGGCCAGCCGGGCACCTATCCCTACCGGGGAGAGGGCTGGGACAACGCAGAGATCGACGCGCCCTACGAGGTGGACGCCATCTGGGCCACGGCCCGGACCAGCCGGCTCTTTGTGCCCCTGCGCCAGGTGGATCCAGCCGCTGGCTACACGGTGGCCGTGCGGGCCCACCCCTTCGCCTACCCGGGCAGCGAACCCCAGACCCTGGCCCTGGCCGTCAACGGCCGGCTCCTGGAGACCCAGACCCTGGCCGATGGCTGGCAGGAGGTGACGTGGACCGTGCCGGGCTCGGCCCTGGTGGATGGGCTCAACCGGCTGGAGCTGCGTTGGGGGGCCACGGCCGTGCCCCGGACTGTGCTGGGGGGCAGTCGCCAGATCGGCAGCACGGGCGTTTCCCTGCCCGTGGATGCGGATCTGAAGGGCTTTGCCGACGGCGGCTACATCGCCCTCTTCGACGAGGTGGGCAATCAGGTGGACGCCGCGGCAGGACGGCGGGGAGTCAACGTGACGGTGCTGGATCCGGAGAGCGGGGCGGTGCTGGACAAGGTGGGGTTCGACACGGCGGCCAACGTTTACGAGAGCCAGGCCCTGGCCGACTACCTGGCCCGGATCCAGCCTGGGCACCCGGTGTTGGTGGTGAGCCACGGCGACGCCACGGCGCACCTCACGGAAGAGGCAGTGGCGGGGCTGCGGGGGCTCGGCGTGGATGTGACGCTGGCGGCGTTGCAGGGCCAGCACTTCGCCATCATTGGCGTGCAGGGTGCCGCGCCCGGCACCGCCCTGGCCGTGCTGGATCCCCAGGAGGCGTTCCTGCGTCTCAGCCTGAACCCGGATCGGCGCCCCCTGGCCGCGGCGGTAGACTGGGTGGAGATCCGCTCGCCTTGAGGCACGCCCGGCGGTGTCTCTAGTACAGCCTGGCGTAAATACCACGACAGAAATTCCGGCTGCCCTCTGGGTGCGCTACCGCTGGTGGAACCTATCGGCGAATTTCTGCCGGGATTTACTAGGGCCTTGAGGCGGGGGGAGCGTCAGCGGTCCTCCATGGGCAGGCGGCGCGCCCGGTGGCGCTGGTAGAGGGCGACCATCCGTTCCCAGGGGAGCATGCTGGTGCGCAGACGCAGGAGGGTGTAGAAGGCTTTGTAGATTTCCCGCTTGCTGATCTTGCTGGCGCCTTCGGTGCGGTTGACAAAGGTGATGGGCACCTCGCCAATGCGAAAGCCGGCCTGCTGGCAGTGGAAAGCCATTTCGATGAGAAAGCTGTAACCGCTGCTGAAGATGGCGTCCAGGTCGATGGTCTCCAGCACCCGCCGGCGGTAACAGCGAAAACCGGCCGTGCAGTCCCGGACGGTCACCCCCAGCAGCACGTGGGCCAGCCAGTTGGCGCTGTAGCTGACAAACTGGCGCCAGGGGGTGGTGCCCACGATGCGGCCGCCGGGCACGTAACGGCTGCCCACCACCAGGTCATAGCCGGAGGCAGCCTTTTCCAGCAGTGCGGGGACACTGGCGGGATGGTGACTGAAGTCGGCGTCCATGGTGCAGAGGTACTGGTAGCCCCGGGCCAGGCCAAAGGCGAAGCCGGCCTTGTAGGCGGTGCCCAGGCCCAGCTTGCCCTCCCGCTGCAGCACGAACACGCCCGGATCCCGGGCGGCCAGCTCCAGGGCGATCTGCCCTGTACCGTCGGGAGAGTTGTCGTCCACCACCAGGACGTGGACGTCACCGGGGAGGCCCCGCAGCGCCGCCACCAGGCGGGCCAGGTTTTCCCGTTCGTTGTAGGTTGGCACGATCATCAATGCCTGACCGGACCAGCTGACTGCCATGCCTGCGCTACCTCTGCCATCCAGGACTACAGTACCATCCAGCGACATCGGGCGGCTGGGAGCCGTCCCTGGGCAGACCGGCACCCCTTCTCATAGGTGCAGCTCGTCGCTGTGCTTCGTCGCTGTCCCTTTCACTCGCCCAAGTGGGTGCATTTTGAAATCAAGCGCACCACGCTACTGTACAATCACTCTACTGCACACAGGTCAAATGAGGACGCCGACCCACGCAGATGAACGCAGATTCGGTTTACTCTCTCCTGCGTTTCTTTGCGCCTTTGCACCTTTGCGCCTTTGCGTTCCAAAATACCCTTTTTCCAGGCGAGTCAAAAGATTATTGAATAAATAGTGCCAATGGTCAAATTACTACCCACTGCCCGCACCGACCGACAGATCGTCCTGCTGCTGATGGCGGCCACCCTGGCCCTCTACGTGCGGATGGCCGCGCCCGACATGCTGCCCGGCGATTCGGGCGAGTTCCAGTTCGCGGCCTGGCGGCTGGGCCTGGCCCACCCCACGGGCTATCCCCTCTACCTGTTGCTGGGCAGTGCCTGGCAGCATCTCCTGGCCGTCCTGGGCCTGAACCCGGCCGCGGCCCTGAACCTCTTCAGCGGCGTGGTGGGTGCGCTGGCGGTGGGCCAGCTCTACCGGCTCATGTACTATTGGCTGGACGGGCCGGCGGCCCTCCGGCGGGCGACGGCGCTCTTCGTCGCGGCCTACTTTGCCGTCAACCCCACCTTCTGGAGCCAGAACCTGATCGCCGAGGTCTACACCCTGCACGCCCTCTTCGTGCTGCTCATCCTCCTGGCCGTGCCTGGGCTGGAGGCCATCCCCCCGGCCAGGAAGCGGAAACGGCCAATCATCACCACCCCGCGGCTGGTGGGGCTGGCGGGGCTGGTCGGGCTTTCCCTCACCCACCACGCCATGACCCTCCTCTGGATCCCTCCCCTGCTGCTGGCCCTCTGGCTGCTGGATGGGCGCTGGTGGCGCTCGTGGGGGCTGTTGGCGGCGGTCGGGGCCGGCCTGGCGCCCCTGGTCCTCTACCTGTACATCCCGCTGCGCAGCGGGCCAACAGCCTCCCCCTGGTATCACCAGCGGCTGGATGGATCCGTCCTGAGCCTGTACCGGGGCGACTGGGCCTCGTTTCTGGATTTCGTCACCGGCCGCTCCATCTCGGTGGGGTTCAAGGGAGCGGCGGAGGCCCTGGCCGGCCTGGGGGACGCGGCGTTCCTCTGGCGGCTCCACTTCGGCTGGCCCGGCCTGGTGCTGATGGCCCTGGGCCTGCTTGCCCTGGCCCGGTCTGGACGTCGCCCGCTCCTGGCCCTGACCGTCACTTACGCGCTGCTCCAGCAGCTCTTCAACCTGTTCTACAACATCGGCGATATCCTGGTTTACTACATCCCCCTCTACCTGGTGGCTACCCTCTGGATTGGCTTCGGCGTCCACAGCCTCGCGGCCGGCCACTGGCTGCCTGGCGCGCGGCCATCTGAGCCCCAGGATCCTCCCCAGGCTCAAGACAGCGCCGGGGCGGGCGGCCGCCCCTCGCCCGGGTTCCTGTTCGGTCTGCTGGCCATCGGCCTGGCCTGTCTGTTGCCCCTGCAACAGTGGCGTGCCTACGCCGGCATTCTGGATCAGTCCCAGATGCGGAGTACCCGCCAGCAGTGGGAGCAGATCCTGGCGGCTCAGCCACCGGCGAACGCCATCCTGGTCAGCAACGACCGCAACGAGATCGTCCCCCTCTTCTACCTGCAGGCGGTGGAGGGGCGTGCCCAGGGGATGACCGGCCTCTTCCCCCTGATCATGCCTGACCCCCGCTTTGCCGACATTGGGGCCACCCTGGACACCGCCCTGGCTGAAGGCGGGGAGCGCCCGGTCTACCTGATCAAAGCCATGCCCGGCCTGGCCGTGAAGTATGAACTGATGCCGGGCCCGGGTCCCCTGGTGCAGGTGATCGGGCCGGTGACGGCTGAGCCGGCCCGGCCGGTGATGCGGGAGCTGGGGCCGCTGACCTTGTTGGGCTACACGTGGACGGAGCAGGGTGACCAGGTGACCATCCGGCTCTTCTGGCGGGTGGACCAGCGGCTTCCCGGCGACTTCACCACCACGGTCCAGCTGCTGGATGACCGGGGGGACAAACTGGCGCAGCACGACGCACCGCCGGGAGACGTCTACTATCCCACGTCCCTGTGGAAGCCAGGGGAAGTGCTGACAGAGGCCCACGCCCTACCCCTGGACGCGGCGCGGCAGGCCCGCTCCCTGCTGGTGGGCCTTTACCGCCAGCCGGACCTGGCCCAACTGGCCCCGCCCCTGGAGCTGCCGTTGGCCCCGTAACCGCGGCCTTGCCCCCCTGTCTTCCTGTCTTCCAACGGCGTTGACAGGGGATGCGTCCTGTTGTATATTCCCAGACGCCGGCTTGGGATAAACGTCACAATCCGGCGGCACCCTGGCCATTCACCGACACAACTGGCTCCGGATTACTGTTCTTCATTCGACCTTCGTTCGACCTTGACCACCTGTTCGTCCCGACCTGATGAATGCAGAGGAGAGCCGTACCTATGCGAAACAAACGAGCCTGGTTCCTACTCACAGTAATGATGGTGGCGGCCCTGCTGCTGAGCGCCTGCCCGGCTGCCACCCCGGCCCCCGGTGGCGCACCCGCTGCCGGCGAAGAGACATCGGCTGCGACGGAGGCCGCCCCCGAAGCCCCGGCGGCTGACGCAGGCGGCGTCCAGATCCCGGACATCGAGGAGGGCAAGTTTAACGTCGCCTTCGTCTACGTAGGCCCCATCGGCGACGGCGGCTGGACCTACGCCCACAACCAGGGACGCCTCTACCTGGAGGAACAACTGGGTGACCAGGTCCACACGGCCTACCTGGAGAGCGTGCCCGAGGGAGCGGACGCGGTACGGGTGATCCGCAGCCTGGCCCGCAAGGGCTTCAACGCCATCTTCACCACCTCCTTCGGCTACATGGATCCCACCGAAGAAGTGGCGGCCGAATTCCCGGACATCTACTTCGTCCACATCTCCGGCTTCAAGAAGAACGACACCAACTTCGCCAACCTCTTCGGCGCCATGGAGGACATGAAGTACCTGGCTGGGATGATTGCAGGCGCCCGGGCCAAGGCCGATGGCTCCAATCGGGTGGGCTACATCGCCCCCTTCCCCATCGCCGAGGTGATCCGCCTGGGCAACGCCCTGGCCCTGGGCATGCGCCGAACCTGCCCCGAGTGTGAGATGGACATCCGCTGGATCTTCACCTGGTTCGACCCGGACAAGGAACGGGAGGCGGCCATCTCCCTGCTGGACGCCGGCGCCACCGTGGTGGTGACCGGGGCCGATACGCCTGGGCCGGTGCAGGCAGCCGGCGAGCGGGGCCTCTACGGCATCGGCTATGACAGCGACAACGCCTGCGAGGTGGACCCCGAACACTGCCTCACCGTGCCGTACTGGCACTGGGGCCCGGCCTATGCGCAGCTGGTCCAGCAGATGATGGACGGCACCTTTGTGCCGGACGACTACTACTTTGACGCGGACACGGGCATCGTGGGTCTGCTGGGCTTCATGGAGGGACAGGAGCCCATGCCCGCCGTGCCCGAGGAAGTCATCCCCGAGGTGCGGGAGCTTCTGGCCCAGATGTTGGCCGGCGAATTTGACCGCTTTGACATCTTCACCGGCCCGATTTACGACAACAAGGGGAACCTGGTGGTGCCCGAAGGTCAACAGCTCACCCAGTCGGACCTGGAAGGCATCGACGCCGAGCTGGGCGCCATGCTGGGCCGGGAAGGCTGCACCATCTGCATGAACTGGCTGGCCGAGGGCTTCGTGCCGGACGCGGAGATTCCCCAGAACTGACGTAGTTTAGTAAATCCCGGCAGAAATTCGCCGACGGTTTCCACCAGAGGTCGTGCCGCCGAATTTCTGCCGTGGTATTTACGCCAGACGGTATTAGTTTATGGTGCGTGGTGCGTGCATCCATGGACACCACCCTCCATGGCCGGCACGTTGCCTGACGCACCACGCACCATGCATGACGCACCACGCCACAGAGAGCAGCAGGGCATGACCGAAGCCGAACTGGCCTTTGAACTGCGCGACATCACCAAACGGTTCCCCGGCGTGGTGGCCTGCGACCGGGTCACCTTCAGCGCCCGCAAGGGCGAAGTCCACGCGCTGTTGGGAGAAAACGGGGCCGGGAAGTCCACGCTGATGAACATCCTCTCCGGCCTCTACCGCCCCGATGAGGGCACCATCTTCATCCAGGGCAGGCCCGTGAACTTCCACTCCCCCCGGGATGCCATCCAGGCCGGCGTGGGGATGGTCCACCAGCACTTCATGTTGGTCCCCTCCCAGACGGTGGCCGAGAATGTGATCCTGGGCCTGAACCACGTGGGCTTCATCCTGGACACCCGGGCCATCGAAGCGGAGGTGCGCCGCCTGGGGGAACAGTACGGCCTGCCCGTGGACCCCACGGCCAAGGTGTGGCAGCTTTCCGTGGGGGAACAACAGCGGGTCGAGATCATCAAGATGCTCTACCGGGGGGCGGAGATCCTGATCCTGGACGAGCCGACGGCGGTGTTGACGCCCCAGGAAGCCCAGGAGCTCTTTCGCACCCTGCGAGAGATGACCGCTGCGGGCAAAACGGTCATCTTCATCAGCCACAAGCTGGATGAAGTGCTGGCCGTGGCCCACCGCATCACAGTGTTGCGCCAGGGCCGCCACGTGGCCACCGTGGACGCCGCAGCCATGACCAAGGCGGAGCTGGCCAGCCTGATGGTGGGCCGGGAGGTGCTCTTCCGGGTGGAAAAGCCCCCCTGCCAGCCCGGCGAACCCCGCCTGATCCTCCGGGATGTGGAAGCGGTGGACGACAAAGGCGTGCCGGCCCTGCGGGGGCTTTCCCTGACCGTCCACGCGGGCGAGATTGTGGGCATCGCCGGCGTGGCG
The DNA here is from genome assembly GCF_006569185.2 of Litorilinea aerophila. Lineage (NCBI taxonomy): Bacteria > Bacillati > Chloroflexota > Caldilineae > Caldilineales > Caldilineaceae > Litorilinea > Litorilinea aerophila. The sequence goes on from NZ_VIGC02000009.1 coordinate 135,757, forward strand.
GGCAACGGACAACGGGAGCTGGCCGAGGTCATCTGCGGGCTGCGCCCCACCACCGGCGGCGAGATCCGGGTGGTGAACCGGCCGGTCACCAATGCCCCTCCCATCGTCATGATCGAGGCGGGCGTGGCCTACGTGCCGGAGGACCGCAGCGCCACCGGCACTGCGCCCAACCTCTCGGTGGCGGAAAACCTGGCCCTGAAGGGCTACCGCCGGCCCGGCATCGGCGGCCGCTGGCTGGTGAACCGGCGGGCCATGTTGGAAGAGGCCCGGCGGCTGGTGCGGGAGTTCAACATCGCCACCCCCACTGTGGAGACACCGGCCCGCAAGCTCAGCGGCGGCAACCTCCAGAAGGTGATCCTGGCCCGGGAGATCGCGCAGCAGCCGGCGGTGACCGTGGCCGCCTACCCCACCCGGGGGCTGGACATCGGCGCCACGGAACAGGTCCGCCGCATCCTCATCCAGGAGCGAAGCCAGGGAGCCGCCATCCTGCTCATCTCGGAAGATTTGGACGAAATCCTGGCCCTGGCCGACCGCATTCTGGTGCTCTACGAAGGGCGCATCATCGGCGAAGTGCCCGCGGCGGAAGCTAACCTGGAGCAGATCGGCCTGATGATGGCGGGCCAGAAGCTGGAGGTCCAATGACCACGCGCTCTGCCGCAGCCCTCCCTGGCGCCCGCCGGCGGCTCCGCCTGGAACGCCGCCTGGAACAGCCCCGTTGGCTCCAGTTCCTTTCTCCGGTCATCCTGATCGCGGCCGCCCTGCTGGTGGGCGGGCTCCTCTTGCAGATCGCAGGGGCCAACCCCTGGCTGGTCTATCGGCGCATGGCCCAGGTGGCCTTTGGCTCGGCCTACGGCTGGTCCGACACCACCGTGAAGGCCACGCCCCTGATCCTGGCCGGCCTGGGCGTGGCGCTGGCCTTCCGCATGCGCCTGTGGAACATCGGCGCGGAGGGGCAGCTCTTCCTGGGTGCGTTCATGGCCTCGGGCGTGGCCCTCCACTGGCTGCCGCCGGAAACACCCCGCCCCCTCATGCTCACGGCCATGGCCGTGGCCGGCTTTGTGGGCGGTGCCCTCTGGGGCCTGATCCCGGGCCTCCTCAAGGCATGGCTCAACGTCAACGAGATCATCACCAGCCTGATGCTGAACTACGTGGCCATCTACTGGAACAACTACTTCATCTATGGCCCGTGGAGCCAGCGGGGCTTTGGCCTGACGCCCACTTTTCCCCGTTCGGCATGGATGCCCCGCTTCACCGACTATGCGGAGACCTTTCCCGCCCTGCGGGGCCTGACGGCCCACTTCGGCATCTTCCTGGGGATTGGCCTGGCGCTGCTCATCTGGCTGGTGTTGCGCTACACCCGCTGGGGCTTCGAGATCAACGTCATTGGCGACAACCCCCGGGCAGCCCGCTATGCCGGCATTCACCTGGGGCGCAACATCGTCCTGGCCATGATCTTGAGCGGCGGCCTGGCCGGCCTGGCCGGCATGAGCGAAGTGAGCGGCGTGGTGCATCGCCTGCAGGAACGCTTTTCCCCGGGCTATGGCTTCACGGCCATCATCATCGCCTGGCTGGCCAAGCTGAACCCGCTGGCCATCGTGCTGGTGGCGTACCTGTTCGGCGGACTGCTGGTGGGCGGCGATGAGATTCAACCGGCGGGGATCGCCCAGCTCCTGCAGGGGGTGATCCTGTTTGTGGTGGTGGGCGGCGAGGTTCTCCTACAGTATCGCGTCCGGTGGACGCGATAGGCCCATGGAAGCGGTGAGCCGTTGAAGAAGCGGCAGAAGAAGTAGCATGGAACTGGCCCTGATCGTCAACATTCTGGCTGCGGGCATCCGCTCGGGGACGGCCATCCTCTTTGCCACCCTGGGAGAAATTTTCGCCGAGCGAGCGGGCGTGCTCAACCTGGGGGTGGAGGGGATGATGCTCATGGGCGCCATGAGCGCCTTTGGTGTGGCCGCCAACACGGGCAACCCCTGGCTGGGCCTGCTGGTGGCGGCAGGCGCCGGGGGGCTGATGGCCCTGCTCCACGCCTTTGTCACCGTCACCCTCCGGGCCGACCAGGTGGTGAGCGGCCTGGCGTTGACCTTCCTGGGCACGGGGCTGAGCGCGGTCCTGGGCGCGCCCCTGGTGGAGGTGAAGCAGGCCCCCCGGCTGCCCACCTGGTCCATCCCCGGCCTTGCGGAGCTCCCCCTGCTGGGCCCCGTCCTCTTTCAGCACAACGTAATCGTCTACGTGGGCATGCTGTTGGTGCCCCTGGCCTGGTTTTACATCTACCGCACCCGACCGGGGCTGGAGCTGCGGGCCATCGGCGAGTACCCGGCAGCGGCCGACGTGCTGGGCGTCAATGTCTACGCGCAGCGCTACGCCTATGTGGTGCTGGGCGGCGTCCTGGCCGGCATCGGCGGCGCAGCCCTGAGCCTGGCCATCACCCCCCTCTGGATCGAGGGCATGACGGCCGGCCAGGGCTGGATCGCGGTGGGGCTGGTGATCTTTGCCGGCTGGGATCCGGTCCGGGCGGCGCTGGGCTCCTACCTCTTCGGGGCCATCCGTCGGCTGCCCCTGGACCTTCAAAACCTGGCCTTTTTTCTGCGCAACCCAACTTATGGATATTTCATGAACATGTTACCCTATCTCTTCACCATCCTCGTCCTGGTCATTGGCTCTCGGGAGGCCATGCGAAGGCGGCTGGGCGCGCCGGCGGCGTTGGGCCAGCCCTACGTGCGGGAGGAGCGCGGCGTCTGATGTTGCCCCAATCCCATGTAGCCTACACCTGGTGTGCCCTCAGCTTAGCCCAGGAGCACCTGGACGTGGCACCGGATGCCGACTATCGGCTGGTGGCCCTGGCGGCCATGGGCCCCGATCTGGTGGACAAGCCCCTGGCCTGGGCCTACTTTTATCGCCGCTACCGGGCGGCGGTGCTCTTTGCCCACACGCTCCTGGCGCATGTGGCGGTCCTGCTGCTCACAGCCCAACGATTTCCCCAGGCCTGGATCTACACCCTGGCCTTTGTGGGCCATGCCGTGCTGGACCGGCTTTGGTTCTTCCCGGACACCTTCTACTGGCCGCTGCGGGGCTGGCGTTTCCACGTCTGGCGCAAGCAGGGCTCCGAGCAGGCGGCCATCAGCCAGGCCTACTGGCATGCCTTCACCCGTCGCCCGGAGCTCTGGATCTGGGAGCTCGGTGGGCTGCTGGCCCTGGCCTGGTTCATCTGGCGTCACCAGCTCTACCGTCCTTCACACTTGCTCCGCTTCCTCCTCACAGGCAGGCCGCCCGCTGTCAATAGACGTGGCTGAACCCGGCCCTTTCCCCACGGAACCAAACACACCGTGCCCCCTGCGCACTTTCGGTTTCCCGCGAGGCCCGTGATACAATCCACCGGGTGAGATTTCGGTCACCCCGTGCCACGGATACAGTGTCACGGGCAGAAGGTCCCAGGCAGACAGGATTTCAGGGGAGGAGCGGCAACACAGGGTTCATGCAGACGACACCCACTTCGGCCGGCGTTGTACAGTCCACCGGGCGGCGCGTGCTGGTCAACACCGGCGCGCTGACCAGTTCCAGCCTCTGGCGCATCGCCCTGAGCTTCGTGCTGCAGGTGCTCATCGCCCGGGGGCTGGGGGTGGCTGCCCTGGGCCAGTACACGGTGGCCATGGCCTACCTCAACGTCAGCCAGGTGATCAGCGAACTGGGGCTGCCGGTGCTGCTGGTGCGCGACCTGGCCCAGATGCCCACCCGACGCCGGGCCTATTTTCGAACAGCGCTGTGGGTGCAGATGGCGTCGGCTTTGCTCACCTGGGGGGGTCTAGTCCTCCTCACCCTGGTACTGCCCTTCTCCGCCAGCACCCGCCCGGCCCTGTGGCTGGTTGGAGCATCCCTGCCCTTCTTCGCCGTCACCTCCGTATGCGAGACCTTGTTCCAGGCCGGCGAGCGTATGGAACTGGTGATGGGCATCGAAATGCTGGTCAACCTCCTCATTGTGGCCGTCAGCCTGGTGGCCCTCTGGCTGGGGGGGGAAGTCCTGCACCTGATCGGGGTCCTGATCCTGACCCAGCTCTTTTCGGCGCTCTTCTGCCTGTGGCTGGTGGGGCGCAGCGGACTGCTGGCCGAACCCCAGGAGGGGGTGGCGGTCTCGCCCCGGATGCTCTTCCGGCAGGCGCCGCCCTTTCTGGGCCTGACCCTGGCCGATGTGCTGCTCCAGCGCATGGACATCCTGCTCTTGAGTGTGCTGGGCGGTGAAACCATGACTGGCCTCTACAGTGCGGCCTACAACCTGGTGCGGGTAGCCCTGAAGTTGATCCAGAGCTTCGGCCGCGCCCTCTACCCCACCTTCAGCCGGCTGCGCCACCAGGCCCTGGAGACCTACCATCGCCTGGCGGCCTTGAGCCTGCGCTACGGGCTTCTGATCCTCTTGCCAGCTGCGGCCCTGGGCACGGCCCTGGCGCCGGACCTGCTCCATTTGGTCTATGCCCAGGACTACGTCCAGGCAGCCCCCATCTTTCAGGTATTGCTCTGGCTGCCCCCCTTCTTCCTGTTGGAAACCTATGCCGTCACCCTGTTGATGGTGGAACGGCACCCTGGCCACAGCCTGCTCATCAGCGGGCTCCATGTGGGCGTGCTGCTGGTGGCCATGCCCCCCCTGATCTGGGTGGGGGGGGCCCAGGGGGCGGCGTGGGCTGTGCTGCTGGCGGGTGGCGCGGGCGTCCTGGGGAGCCTGTGGTTCCTGCGGGGGAAGCGACTGGCCCCGGCGTTGGGACAGCTCTGGCCCATGGGGGCGGCCTCGGCGCTGGCCCTGGTGTTGGCCATCTGGCTGCCCATGGCCTGGCCCTGGCGTCTGCTGGCCAGCGCTACCCTCTACGCCCTGCTGGCCTGGTTCACGGGCATGGTGGCGCCGGACGACATTCAGCTCTTCCGACGGGTCTTGCGCCACGGCAAGGGCTGATTTGGGTAGCCGGGTCGCTGTCCGTTACAATGGCCAGTCGGGGATGGTGGACAGAATCGTTGCATTCAGACCTGTTTCCACCGATACGAGTTGCCAGCTCAGCGAGGATCGCCAACGGCGTATGTCACAGCAAACTTCAGCCGCGGCAGAGGTGTCACCCACGGACTCGTCCAACGGGAAGCGTTATCGGGTCCTGATGATTGCGCCCACCAGCTTCTTTGCCGACTATGGATGCCATGTGCGCATCCTGGAAGAGGCGCGCATCCTCCAGAAGTTGGGGCATCAGGTCACCATCGTCACCTACCGCAACGGCCAGGACGTACCGGGGCTGGACATTCGGCGTACCCTGCCCATCCCCTGGCGCACCCACTATGAAGTGGGCTCCAGCCGCCATAAAATTGCCTTTGACGCGCTGTTGGGGGTGGAAACCCTGGCCCTGCTGGCCCGGCGGCGCTTTGACGTCATCCACGCCCACCTTCACGAGGGCGCCCTCATCGGCCTGGTTTTGGGGCGGCTCTTCGGCATCCCCACGGTGTTTGACTTCCAGGGCAGCCTCACGGAAGAGATGATTGACCACCATTTCCTGCGGCGGGAGAGTCCCTTCTACCCTCCACTGCGCAGCCTGGAGACGTGGATCACCCGTTCTGCTCCCGTTATCCTCACCAGCACCGGCCATGCCCGGCGCTTTTTGTTGGAACAATTCCACTGTCGGCCTGAGCAGATCCGGGCGTTGCCGGACTGTGTCAATGCGGACGTCTTCCGGCCGGCCGACGATTTCCCGCCGGAGGAGCTGGCCGCGCTGCGCAGCTCCCTGGGCATTCCCGCCGATGCCAGGGTCATCGTCTACCTGGGTCTGCTGGCCGAATACCAGGGGACGGGCCTGTTGTTGGAGGCGGTGGAACGTATCCTGCGTCACCACAGCAACGTATACCTGTTGCTGATGGGCTTCCCCAGCGTTCAACTGTACCGGGCTAAGGCAGAAGCCCTGGGCATTGGCCACGCCGTGATCACCACTGGCCGCATCCCGTACCAGGAGGCTCCCCGCTACCTGGCCCTGGGCCATGTGGCTGCGGCGCCCAAGCTGAGCCTGACCGAGGGCTCCGGCAAGCTGCTCAACTACATGGCCACGGCCTTGCCCACGGTGGCCTTCGACACGCCGGTGGCGCGGGAGTATCTGGGGGCGGACGGGCTATTGGCGAAGCGAGGCGATGTGGAAAGCCTGGCCGAGCAGCTGAGCGCCGCCCTTTTTCCGCCTCCTGGTCAGGCGGATCGCTATCGGGCGTGTGGTCAGCGGCTTCGCCGGCGGGTCATCCAGCATTTCGACTGGGAACAGGCCGGCCGGGAAATTGTGGCCATCTACCGCCAGTTGCGGGAGGGGCGACGGCGGCGCATGTCGACGGGCCCGGAAGGTATGGAGAAAGGATTTCGAGATGAAACCGCTTGATCCGCTTCAAAGTGACCATCCTGGCAGGCGAAGAATAGGCAGCCGCTGGTCCGGCGTTTCCATCCTGGGAAAGTTGATGTGGTGCTGTCTCCTGGTGACCCTGGCACTGGCCTGGGGTGTTGCGCCGGCCCGGGCCGAATTAACGGCCACCAACTTTGGACTGCGCATCGAGTACCCCATCCCCAACAAAGCCCTCCATGTGGTCATCCAGGCGCCTGGCCAGCTCTGGTTTACGGCACCGGAGGCCAACGCCGTGGGCAAGCTCACCGTTCTCTCGGGCCCCAATGATCCTCTGGTGACCTATACCATCTCCTACGTCCTGCTGGATCCCGGCAGTGAGCCCTTTGGCCTGGTCTACCATGATGATGCCGTCTGGTTTACCCAGCGGGGTGCCAATAAGTTGGGGCGCATCGACGTGAATAGCCAGGCCCTGACCGAATACGCCATCCCGACGCCCAACAGCGAACCCATGGGGATCGCGCGGGCCCCGGATGGAACCCTCTGGTTCACCCAGCGAGGGGCCAATCAACTGGGACGCTTCGACCCTACGACCCAAACGTTTCAGGCGTATCCCCTGCCGGGCAACCTCTTCACCACCACAGAACCCCGCCTGCGGGAAATTCTGGTGAAGAACAACAATGAGATCTGGTTCACCGCGCCCGGTGCCGGCGCCGTGGGCAACTACCGAGTCGACACCGATCAGTTTTTTGCCGTCTACACCCTGGGACAGGCCAGGCCCATGGACCTGGTGCTGGATAGCTCGGGGCGCCTCTGGACCACCCAGTTCGAGCAGAATGCTCTGGCCGCCTACGCACCGGGTACCCTGAGCCTGTGGACACCCTACCCCGTCACCACGCCCAACAGCGGGCCAGTGGGCATTTTGTTCCGCAACAACGGCGCCACCTGGGATTTTTGGTTCACCGAAAATCAAAGTGGCCTGGCCGGTCGCCTGACCATCCGCCCCAACGGCCAGTTTGTGAAGCTCCAGGAATTTCCCCTGGGCCAGGGAAGTGCGCCCTGGGACATTGTTATGGACAGCAACAACCATGTGTGGATCACCGATCAAGGTCGCAACGTGATCATTGAACTCCGGCCGCCGTACCTGAACGCGATCTACATGCCGTGGATTGCCCGGCAATAGGACGTTGTCCGCCTATAGGGTGGGCATGGCCGTTCGACTTCTGGCAGAAGCCGAACGGCTTTTTGATGGCCAGGATGCACCGTCACGATGTACCTTGGATGCATCGGATTTTATACGCAGGAGGTTTATGTGAAATTCAAATACGCAGCGTTGGGAATCTGGCTTGGGCTGTTCTTCATGCTGGTTCTCGCCCCCTGGCAGGTAGCCCAGGCGGCCGAAGGCACCTTCCCCACCAGCGGTGCGGCTGACGAGTCCACCGCGCCCCTTTGTCGCTTCGGCGTTAACGGCGACGTGGCGGGCTTCGACATTGCCCCTTTCCGGGTGAGCTGGTATGTGGATTACGGTGCACACAGCGACGCGGTGCGCCCCAATGGCATCCAATATATGCCTATCATTCGGCTGCGGCAGCAGGGAGAGAGCTATCGCTACTCTCTGAATTCCAGCCATATCCCCCTCAGCAACCAGACAGAGTTGATCCAGACCATCCAGAGCCTCCCGGGTGCGGAGTGGTTCATCGGCAATGAGCCGGACCGCCGGGATTATCAAGACGACGTAGAGCCCCGCATCTACGCCCAGGCGTACCACGAGCTTTATACCCTGATCAAGACCACCGATCCCACAGCCAAAGTGATTGTGGGGGCCATTGTCCAGCCTACGCCTCTGCGGCTGCAGTACCTGGACATGGTCTTGGACGCCTATCATCGTCGGTACCATCAGCCGCTGCCGGCGGATGGCTGGTCGTTCCATAACTTCATCTTGAACGAGAAGGCCTGCGAAGGCCCCAATGACTACGACTGTTGGGGCGCTGGCATTCCACCCGGAATTAACGCCTCCGAGGGCCTGCGGGTGCGGCCAGAGGATAATGACGACATGGATCTGTTCATTGCCCAGGTCAGGCGCTTCCGTCAGTGGCTCAAAGATCGGGGTTACCAGGGCGCCCGGGTCTACCTGTCCGAATATGGGGTGTTGATGCCAAACATCTTCGAGCCGCCGGCGGACTTTCCCCCTTCTCGGGTCAATGCGTTCATGAACGCCACCTTCGACTACCTGCGCACAGCGACGGACCCGGTGTTGGGCGACCCTAACGACGGCTACCGGCTGGTTCAACGCTTCTCCTGGTATAGTGTCCAGGATCAGACTTTCAACGGCTACCTGTTTGAGCCCGATCCGGCCAACCCCGGCAGCTATCGTCGCTCGCCCATGGGCGACAACTTCGTCAACTATACGGCCAACATCGCCGCCGAGCACGACCTGACCGTGAGCCAGATCGTGGTCAACCCGCCCGCGCCGCTGGCTTCGGAGGGCAATGTAGACTTCACCGTGCGGGCCCGGGTGGCCAACAGCGGCAACCTGCTGGCCAAGCAAAGCTTCAAAGTACGCTTCTACAACGGTGATCCCCAGGCTGGCGGCGTCCAGATCGGTGCAGAACAGACCGTCTCCCTTTCGGGCTGTGGCGACTATCAAGATGTGGAGATCCTCTGGCCGAATGTAGCACCCGGCAATTACACGATCTATGTGGTGGTCGATCCCGCCCAGGCGGTGGTCGAAACCAATGAAAACAACAACATCCGCAGCCGGGCTATCTTCTTTGCCGACCATCGGATTTTCCTACCGATTGTCGGTCGGAACATCTACGTTCGATAGCCATTTATCTGGCATCCGGTCGATGGGATGAGCGGCATTCTTTACAAGGGCAGGCGCCTCTGGTATCCTCTCATGAAGCAGGGCTGTGTCAGCCCTGCTTCATTGCTGGAATGGACTGATAACGGTTATCGACGAATATGACCAACTGGATAGCATCCCCCCAAATAAAGCAGGATCGGCCAGCACCGCCCAGGCATACCTGGCGCTATCAATCCATGGCCTGGCGGCTAGCCGAGCTCTACCATTATCGAGAACTCATTCGCAACCTGGTGATTAGCGAGCTGAAGGCCCGCTACAAGAACAGCGTCCTGGGTTTCATCTGGAGCCTACTCAATCCGTTGGGGATGATGCTGGTCTTCACAGTCGTTTTTGGCGTCCTCTGGCCCAACGGGCAGATCGAGAAATACCCGATCTTCCTGTTGTGCGGACTTTTGCCGTGGAACTATTTTGCGGCCAGCATCAACAGTAGCATGCACAGCATCGTGGGCAACGGTCAGTTAATTAAAAAGGTTTACTTTCCCCGGGAAGTCTTGCCCATCGCCACCGTGCTGGCCCAACTGGTCAACTTCCTGCTGGCCTTCCTGGTCCTGTTCGCGGTATTGCTGGTGTTCCGCTCCCAATTCAGTCCCTGGCTCTGGATGTTGCCCATTGTGATCCTGATCCAGACCTGCTTTACTCTGGGTATGGCCCTGATTCTGAGCACCTTACACGTCTTTTACCGGGATACGGTGATGGTCATGGACGTGGTGCTGCTGGCCTGGTTTTTCCTGACGCCGGTCTTCTATTCGGTCCAACAGTTGCCCCCTAGCTATCATATGTTGGGACTGGAGCTCAACATCCGACGCCTGGCCTACATCCTGAATCCCATGGCGTCTCTGGTCAATGTCTACCGGGACCTGCTTTATTACGGCTACCGCACCAACCTGGATTTCTTCTTGCGCACGGCGGCCACAGCCCTGATAGTCCTGGTGATTGGCTATTGGTTCTTCACCCGCTACAGTGATCGCTTCGGCGAAGAGGTGTGAGGACATGTCCCCTGTCCTGGTGGTGCAATCATGATGAATGTGGAACGTCTGCATACCCCGATACCGGGCCAGCCGTTGATAGAACTGCGTGGGGTCTCCCGGCGCTTCGAAAAGCGGACTGAACGCCATCGCTCCCTCCAAGAACTCTTCATCCGCCTGTTCCAACGTTCTTCCATCCAGGTGGATGAGTTCTGGCCCTTAAAGGACGTCTCCCTCTCCATCCACGCCGGTGATTCCCTAGGGGTAATCGGTCCCAACGGTTCTGGCAAGAGCACCCTGCTCAAACTCATCACGGGCATTTTACAACCCACCGAAGGCGAACTCTGTGTACGGGGCAGATTATCCTCTCTGTTGGAATTGGGGGCCGGTTTTCAGCCCGATCTCACGGGCCGGGAGAACATCTACCTCAACGGCTCTATCTACGGCCTGAGCCGGTCAGAAATGAATCGCCGCTTGCCCGACATCATCCGCTATGCGGAGCTGGGCGAATTTATCGACACGCCGGTCAAACACTACTCTTCCGGCATGTATGTACGGCTGGGCTTTGCCATTGCTATTCATACCCAACCTGACATCCTGTTAGTGGACGAAGTCCTGGCCGTGGGGGATGTCTCTTTCCAGCACAAATGTCTGAACAGCATCTACCAGTTCCGCAAAAACGGCGGCACCCTGGTGCTGGTCTCCCATGACATGACAGCCATCCAGAATATCTGTAACCGGGCCATCTGGATCGAAGATGGCCGGATCCAGGCAGAAGGTAAACCAACAGACGTGGTAATGGCCTATCTGGAGAGTATGGCAACCCGGGAAGAGGAGGCCCAAAACCAGGCAGAGGCACCCAAAGCCGACTCTGGCCCGGGCCAACGCTGGGGCAATGGAAAAATCCAGATCACCCAGGTCGAGCTCTGCGGCGATGATGGCACCCCTCGCTCGGTCTTTGTCACCGGCGAACCGCTCCAGATTCGGCTCCATTATCGCAGCAGGGAACCCATCCAGGCGCCCATCTTTGGCGTTGCCCTCCATCATGAGAACGGCGTCCATATCGCCGGCCCCAACACCCGCTTCAGCGGCGTACATATCCCCCAGGTCGAGAGGGAAGGGATCGTCACCTACCGCATTCCCAGGCTCCCCCTGTTGGAAGGGACCTACACCGTCTCCGTCGCCGTGGTCAACGAAACAGACACCGAAATTTTCGACTACCACGACCGACGTTACCCCTTCCGCGTTTTCCCGGGTCGGCGTCGGGATGGATACGGCCTCATCTCTTTGGAAGGGGCCTGGGAGGTAAGCACTGGAACCTCTGCCTGGCCCACTGCCTCGGTAGAGGAGCCTCTACACACCCTGGCAGACTCGGCCGCCCACTCCCGGTCCTCCCATTAACAACTACGCCCAACAATCCACTGCCGTTAATCTGACTGTCCCATGAAGTGCTCGCGCAGATTTCACCTCACGACACGGCGCCTGTCCTTTCTCTGGAATAGTTGGAACTCTGTTTTCTGGCCCATCGCGTTTGCTCTCGGGCTGGCTGTCCTGCTGGCGAGTAGCCTGATGATGGGTACCGGCTCCGTTGCTCAGGCCCAGGTCTCGCCCGGCGCTGGCTGGCCACCGGGCTTTTCGGTGACGACCCTTGTCGACGGATTGGATACGCCCACCGACATGGCATTTTTGCCTTCTGGCGAAATATTGGTGGCCGAAAAGGGTTGGGGAAGCAACGTTGATGGAATTTCCCGAATACGGCTGGTACGTGGCGGAAGCCTGCAGGCCACCCCGGTGTTGACCTTGAGCACCAACGTCTATCTGGACTCAGGGCTGCTGGCCCTCACCCTGGACCCACATTTCGCGCGCAATCGGCACTTTTATGTGTGGTACGCCATCGGACAAAACGCCCGGGGATGGGACGGCACCAGCTACAACCGCATCTCCCGCTTCACCTTTGACCCCGCCACCGGTACCGCCTCCCCAGGTAGCGAACTCGTCATCCTGGATCGGATCCCCTGGGCAGAGTGGCACAACGGCGGTGGCCTGCACTTTGGCCCCGACGGCTATCTCTATATCGCCCTGGGCGATATAGGAGAGCCGGACCGGGTTCAGGATCTATCCACGTGGAACGGCAAACTCCTGCGTATCCGCCCCACGGACGCAGGCTATGAGATCCCGCCGGACAACCCATTTCGGGAGACACCAGGTGCCCTGCCGGAGATTTACGCCCTGGGCCTGCGGAGTCCCTACCGACTCGCTGCACACCCTGACGACGGTACGCTGTATCTGGCCGACGTGGGCGCGCAAACCTGGGAAGAAGTGAATCGGGTACAGGCCGGGGCTAACTACGGCTGGCCTGTTCGAGAAGGTCCCTGCCCCCAGGGCCAGCGCCAGCCCTGTGAATCGGCTCCTACCCAGTACACCGATCCCATCCTCTATTACGCTCATCCACCTGTGTTAGGCGGGGCATTGACAGCTCTGGCTTTTTCCACTGGTGAAGTCTATCCGCCCGAATATCGGGGTAAACTGTTCCTGGCCGACTTCAACCTGCAGTCCCTCCAGATGGCCACCTTGACAGAAGATGGGTTTGCCCTGGAGGCATTCGCAGATGGAGCAGGCGCCCTGACCGACATGGAATTTGCCACCGGCGGGCTGTATCTGCTCAACATCTACCGGGGCACGATTCAGCTTCTCTACCACAGCACGGCCGCCAATCGTCCTCCCACAGCCAGCCTGGAAATCGCCCCCACCTTGGGCCCACCTCCTCTGGTGGTCACCTTCTCGGCGGCAGGAACCCATGACGCAGACGACTCCGCCCTGTGGTATCACTGGACACCTGAACCGGGCGGGCAGACATGGGTGACTACCAGCCCCGTCTTTACCCACACCTACACCGCCGACGGCTCGTATCTGGCCACGCTCCAGGTGTTCGATGCCCGGGGTGGCGCATCGGAACCGGTGACGGCCCAGGTGAACGTCTATTCAGGTGCCATCCCGTCCATTCATCTGGAAAACCTGACAGCTCCTCAACGCCAAACCTTCCAAGGGGGTGACCGGCTCCGCTTTCTTGCCGTACGCGAGGGTGGAACCAGCGGATTAGATCCGGAGCGTCCCTACACCTGGCGTATCGACCTCCATCACAACCAACATACCCATCCGGCCATCACCGGCTATGTGGGTGAAGAAGGTATATGGACCCTATCCCGGGAAAATCATGGTGGTGACTGGAACCTCTGGTATCGATTCTACCTGACCATGCGGACCGACAACGGTCAGGAAATCGAATTGAGCCGGGAAATCTATCCAGATCTCAGCCGTATTCGCGTGGAAAGCCAGCCAGGAGAGGCCATCTTCTCGGTCAACGGGCGGCAGGAGCCAGCCGCCTATATCTTCAAAGCCATCGCCGGTGTGGAGCAGCAGTTGGAAGCCCCACCTACCCTGCTCTACAAAGATGGTATCGGCCAGTTTGCCTACTGGACAATGTTTGCTACAGGATGGCCAGCTGCCGCCAGCCCCACGGAAACTATCCTGCCAACGCGCACCCTCACCATCTTACCGCCGGCAGGAGAGGTCGTCTACACGGCCCATTACACCTACACCCGGCCGGCCTACCGGGCCTTTCTGCCTCGAATCGACCAGGGGGAAGGGCCTTGAGGCGTCCGGCTCTGCAGATCGCGGACTTGTCCCGCCGATGTGTGTGGGATACAATTCAGACCACGATCAACAACCCATAGCCCCATGTTCAACCGGGTAGAGAGCATGTCACGACGCTCAGCCCTCTCATCGACAATTTCCGGCCGCTCCGCTTCCTATGCCATCGGCGTGGATCTGGGTGCCACCAAGATTGCCGCAGCCCTGGTAAGCCGGGATGGCCGGGTGGTGGCCGAAAAGCGTGTACCCACCGAGCCAGCCCTGGGCGAAGAGGCCGTAATCGGCCGGATGGCCACCCTGGTTCAGGAACTATCCCAGGAAGCATCCGGCCCCCTGGCCGGCGTCGGCATCGGCACGCCAGGCTACGTGAACTCAGCCGCCGGCATCGTCCAGAATGCGGTCAACCTGGGCTGGCAGGAGGTCCCCCTGGCCCAACGGCTACAGGCAGCCCTCCCCATGCACCTGGATATCTGGGTGGAAAACGACGCCAACGTCCAGGCACTGGGGGAATATTACTTTGGCGCCGCGCGCGGCTGCGACCACTTCGTCTTCATCGGCATTGGTTCGGGCCTGGGCAGCGGCATCATCTCCCGCGGCGCGCTCATCACCGGCGCCACCTACATGGCAGCCGAAATGGGACACCTCTCCCTGGATCCGGAAGGACGCCAATGTGCCTGTGGCCTGCGGGGATGCGTGGAGACGGTGGTCTCTGGACCTGGCATCGTGGCCTCTGTCCAGAAGTATTTGGCCCAGGGACGGCCCATGGGCAGCCGCCTGGCCGCCGGCGGCCCGCTGACGCCGGAACGGGTGCTCCAGGCGGCACAGGAGGGCGACCCGGCAGCACGGGCGGCCTTCGCCGAGGCCGCATCCTGGCTGGGCATGGTCTTTGCGGCCTATGTGGCCATTCTGAACCCCGCCAAAATCGTGATCGGGGGCGGCCTGGGCCTTTCGGGCTTCGACCTGCTGGTCCCCGATGCCATGGGCGAACTCCGGCGCCGCGTGGGAGCCCAAAGCCTGGAAGCCCTGCAGGTGGTACGCTCCCAACTCTCCTCCAGCGCGGTGGGCGCATCCGCCCTGGTCTGGGCCGCTGCCGGCCAGGATGGGCAGCGCTGAGGGATTCAACGGATCGTGTCGCGCCTGGCCACTTTCCACCCGGCGGCAGTACACCCGGCAGTAAACCCGTTACAAACCAAACGGAGACAGATCTATCCATGACCACTTGTCTGGTGACCGGCGCAGCCGGTTTTGTCGGCTCCCACCTTTGCGAACAACTCATTGCCCGCGGCCATCGCGTCATCGGTGTGGACGCCTTCATTCCCTACTACCCCCGCCCCTTGAAAGAACACAACCTGGCCCACCTCCAGGGTGCGCCCCTCTTCAGCTTCCATGAGCTGGATCTGCGCACCGCCGACCTGGCCCCCCTGTGTCGAGAGGCCGACGTGATCTTTCACCTGGCCGCCATGGCCGGATTGTTGCGGAGCTGGCGGGAATTCGACACCTACATGAGCTGTAACATCCTGGCCACCCAACGTCTGTTGGATGCGGCCCGCCAGGAAGGGATTGAACACTTCATCCACATCTCCACTTCGTCGGTCTACGGCCGCTTCGCCACCGGCGATGAAGAATCGCCCCTGGCGCCCATCTCGCCCTACGGCATCACCAAGCTGGCCGCCGAACATCTCTGCCAGGCCTACGCGGAAAATTTTGGCCTGGCCGTGACCATCCTGCGGCTTTTTTCCGTCTACGGCCCACGGCAACGCCCCGACATGGGCTACAACATTTTCATCCGCAAGATCCTCAACGATGAACTGATTACCATCGATGGGGACGGCAACGATAGCCGCAGCAACACCTTCATTGCCGACTGTGTCCAGGGCATCCTCCTGGCCTTCGAGCGACGGGATGTTAGCGTGGGCCAGGTGTTCAACATCGGCGGCGGCGAGGAGGTCAGCGTCAACCAGGTCCTGGCCATCCTGGCCGAACTGAGCGGACGCCAACCCCGCATCACCCACGGCCCGCCCCGGCCCGGCGATCAACGGCGTACGGTCGCCGATATCCGCAAAGCTCAACAACTTCTGGGCTATCAACCAACAACCGGCATTCGAGATGGGCTTCGCGCCCAACTGGCGTGGCAGCGAGCCAACATGCATCAGGAACGCTGAGGGCCGCTGCCTGCCCTATCCACCAGGAGGTCAACCATGGTCTTCATCCCCCGCGGGCAGGCACTTCGCATCCTGATCCTGACCGCCATCGTGCTCCTATTTGCCGTTGGCTTCCAGAGGAGCCAGACGGCGATGGCCCGGAACAGTGTCCTGGCGCCGGCCACAGCCGACCTGGCCCGGGAAACAACCCAGGCCGACGGTGACAAACAGCTCGACCAGCTCTTGTGGGATACGTGGCAATCCCTGCCCACGGAGATACGCCAGAAAGTGGACCCCCGCATCCTGGCCGAGCTGCGGGGCCAAATCTGGCCGACCCACCTGCTGGGGAGCTCCCCAGCAGGTGCCCGTCCCCCCCAGCCGCCGGAACAAACCCGCTTCCTGGTCTACATGGCCCAACAGCCCGACGCCGCTTCCTTGACAGGCGGAGTATTTGCCAGCCAGGTGGACCAGCGCTCGGCCCTGTACGCCAGCCTGCTGGCAGAAACCCGGGCCGCCCAGGCCGAAGTCACGGCCAGTCTCCAAGACCTGCAGGCCCAGGCCGCCGTTACCAGCTATCAACCCTTCTTCATTGCGAATGTCCTGGCCGTGGAGGGCAACCTGGCCGCGCTCATCGCCCTGGCCCAGCGGCCCGATGTGGCCCGCATCGTGGCCAACTATCCCGTCCACAGCCTGGGGCAGCCGGCCCTCTCCCCGCCGCAAGAAGCCTCGACCGTAGACCTGAGCGACGCCAATTGGAACATCGAACTGGTGGGGGCCGACCGGGTCTGGAATGAGCTGGGGATCCGGGGGGAGGGAGTGGTGGTCGCCACCATCGACAGCGGTGTGAACTTCCAACACCCGGCCCTCACCCAACGCTACCGGGGCTACCGCAGTTTCCAGTCGTTTGAACACAACTACAACTGGTTCGACCCGGACGGCAACCTCTACCCCAACGGCAACCTGGGCGCCAGCCGCTCTCGCATCCCCTATGACTGCGACGATTTGAGCAGCCACGGTACCCACACCATGGGGACCCTGGTAGGCGATGGGGGCACGGAGGGCACCCAGGTGGGGATGGCCCCCGGCGCGCGCTGGATCGCGGTGCCGGCCCTCTGCAGCGGCGATAGCAGCATCAGCGACGACATCACCATGCTCAAGGCCTTCCAGTGGCTGCTCTGCCCCACCGACCTGAGCGGCGACCTCTCCACCGCCGATTGTGGTAAGGCGCCGGATGTGATCAGCAATTCCTGGGGCTCGGCCAATCCCGTCAACGAGGTCTTCCGCCCCATCATCCGGACCCTCCGGGCGGCCGGCATCGCGCCGGTCTTTGCCGCCGGGAACCCAGAGGCCGGCCCCGGCTCCATCGGGACGCCGGCCAACGCGCCCGAGGCCATCGCGGTGGGCGCGACCGATCGGAATGACCAGCTGGCGGGCTTCAGCGGCCAGGGACCTTCCTTCTACGAGGGGGAGCAGAAACCCGAATTTACGGCCCCCGGTGTGGATGTCCGCTCCTCGGTCTTCGGCCAGGAGTACGCGGAGTATTCGGGTACCTCCATGGCCGCGCCCCACGTGGCCGGCCTCTTCGCGCTCCTGATCTCCGCCGACCTGCAAGACGGCTTCCGCGATTTCAACGTGGATGAGCTGGAGTATCTCGTGGCAGCCACGGCCCTGGACCTGGGCGCTCCAGGGCCGGACGACCTTTACGGCTATGGCCGCATTCAGAGCGAACCAGCTGTGCGCTGGGCTCTAAGCGCGGGTGATCTCCGGGGGACCGTCCGGGATGGTGCCCAGGGTACCGGCGTGGCAGGCGCCACAGTCACCGGCATCCGCATCGATGGCCAGGTCCACTTCAGCGGCCAGACCGACGCGGCCGGCGCCTACTCCCTCACCGTACCGGCCGGCCTTTACAACCTGACGGTCAACGCCTGGGGCTATGAACCGGCCACCTTTGAACGCCAGGCGGTCATCAGCAGCACCCTCTCCCTGGCCGACTTTCGCCTGACGGCCCTGCCCCGGGCGGAACTCCGCGGCCAGGTTCGCCGGGGCGGCGAGCCGGTGGTCGGCGCGACGGTGAGCGTCGTCGAAGCGCCCGCAGTTCAGGCCACCACCGATGCAGCCGGCCAGTACAGCCTATCTCTGCCAGTAGGCACCCACACCCTCCTGGCCCAGGCCCAGGGCGCCAAACCGGCGCGCCAGGAAGTGG
Organism: Litorilinea aerophila; assembly: GCF_006569185.2. NCBI lineage: Bacteria > Bacillati > Chloroflexota > Caldilineae > Caldilineales > Caldilineaceae > Litorilinea > Litorilinea aerophila. The sequence continues at coordinate 153,924 of NZ_VIGC02000009.1, forward strand.
CCGTGCCCGCCGAAGGCACCACCCGGGACTTCGAGCTGAAAGCAGCTCCGTCCATCCTGTTGGTCAACGCCGACGCCTTCAGTGGCTGGTTCAGCGGCTGGCCGGTGACGACCCTCTTCCGGTGGGCGTTGGATCGAACGGGTTACACCTACGATCAGTGGTCGATTCAGTATCTGAACCAACAGGACACCTTCGTCCGCGAAGATGGATCCGTGGGTTATGGCATTCCCAGCCTCAACACCCTGACCAACTATGACGTGGTCATCTGGGTGCACAGCGGGTGCAGCGCCTGGTTTTTCGGCTGCTTTGGCGGCGGTTCCCCCGCTTCCATCGGGGCGGAATCTGTCCTGGCTGCCTATCTGGATCAGGGTGGACGCCTGATCCTGTCGGGCCAGGACATCGGCTTCTGGGACGCCTTTTCCAGCTTCTATCAGAACTACCTGCGCGCCGCCTTCGTGCAGGATATGGCGGCTCAGGAGGGGGAATCGCTACAGGGCGCCGGTTTTCTGGATGGCCTGTCGCCCAAGCTGACCAATGCCAGCCTCTACGGGTATGCCAACGGCATCCTGGGCTTCTGGCCGGACTCGGTCACGCCCCGGACGCCCATCGCCGGTGACGCCTACCCCATCCTGACCTACGCCAACGGCGACGGGGCGGCGCTGGCCATCGCCCCGTGTGATGCCAGCTATCGGGCGGTCTATTTCGCCATGGGCTACGAAAATATTGGCCCCCGGGGGAAAGAGCGAGACCCGGCCATTGCGGAGATCCTCAGCCGCAGCATCGAGTGGACGCTAAGTCCCCGGCCCGATTACAGACTCGACTTTTCCCCCAGCGCCCTGCAGGCCGTCACAGCCCCAGGGAGCACCCGAACCTACCAGCTCCAGTTGATCAACGCGGGCAGCCAGGCGCTGACGGTACAGCTCTCTCTGACCGGCCACCAATGGCCCACCCGCCTGCATCAGAACGGGCAGGAGATCACCGGGCCGCTCTCCATCGCCCCCTGTACCTCTGCCCGCATCATGATTCAGGTGGATGTCCCTGCCGAGGCAGCCAACGGCGCCCAGGATGTCGCCAGCCTGGTGGTGGACGCCACCAACCTGCCCCAACAGGTAATTCCGCTCACCACCACAAGCTTTGCCGCCTGGCGGGATGAAGCCCCCATGCCGCGCAATCGCTACGACCTGGCCCTGGCTGCCCCCAATCCGGGACGGTATCTCTACGCCCTGGGTGGCATCGAGCAAGAGTCAGACGTAGCCAGCCCAGATGTCCACCGCTTCGACGTCTGCACCCGTTCCTGGGAGCAGATGAACCCCATGCCCGAGCCCCTCCATGGGGCGGGCGTGGCCACCCTGGACAATGCCATCTACGTCATCGGCGGCTACCGGAGCGAGGTTTCTGAGGCTGAGCCCTGGGGCGAAACCTTCAGCCGCCATGTCTACCGCTATGATCCGACGTCGGATAGCTGGAGCCAGGAGAACGATCTCCCCATGCCCCTGGCCTACCCGGCGGTGGCCACGGCCCAGGGGAAAATTTATGTGTTCGGAGGGCTGACTCCCGACGGCGCAACGAACCACACCCTGGAATACGATCCCCAGACTCGAAGTTGGACAGTTAAAGCGCCCATTCCGGGAGGTTCACGCAGCGAGGCGGGGGCGGCACGATTGGGAAATCTGATCTACCTGATCGGCAACTCCACCGATAGCAGCCGGGTGGACGTCTACAACCCTGTCGCCGACGCCTGGAGCAGCGCGCCGGCCCTCAGGCGGGGACGACAGCATCCCGTGGTGGCCGCCGCGGCCGACGGCTTCCTGTACGTCGCCGGGGGCACCGATGCCCTGGGTAACCCGGTTCCCGGCGTGGAACGCTTCCAGCCGGGCATGGACAGCTGGCAATCCATTTCCGACCTGCTGGACAGCAACCGTTGGGGCGCTGGCATGGCCTACGCTCGGGGGCGTCTCTTCCTGGTGGGTGGCCGGAAAAGTGTGGTCAGCGTGGAATCGCTCCGGCTCAAGTCGGACTTCTGCCTCTCCAACCTGGCCCCGGCCGTCAACCTGGTGGCCCCGGCCAGCCACATCACCATGACCCTGACGCTGTACGCCAGCCGGACCGACATCCACCAGGTCCGGGCGGAGGTGCCGCTGCCAGACGGCGTCACCTTCACCGGCTTTCAGCCGGCTGTAGCGGGCGCCCAATATCTGGCCGATGAGCATCGGGTGGAATGGCAGGGTTCGATACCAGGGGATGCCGTCCCAGTGCAGGTGACCTTTGGCATCGACTTGCTCCCTGGCCAGTGGGTTGAGGGAGACTACGTGACCCTGGAGGCCACCTTCCAGGGTGACAACGCCTCCTTCCAGGATCGGGCGACCGTCTTGATCGCAGTGCCCAACCTGGGCGCCAGCAGCAAGTCGGTGACGCCTGTCCGGGTGCTGGGCGGCGATACCCTGACCTACCGGCTGGACCTGGTGACCAACCGGCCCGTGGCAGGCACCGTCACCGTCCGGGATCCGCTGCCACCCAACGTCCACTATGTGCCAGACAGCCTCCAGGTGTCCAACGGCAGCGGCCGCTACCTGGCCGACACCCACACCCTGGAGTGGACGGGGGAGGTAATACCCGATCCCGATGCGTATTTCAACACCAGCGAGCGCTTCGAATGGGGGGACTCCCTGGGGCGGGGTGCCGTAGATAAGGTCACCTTCCAGTGGGTGGACATCCAGGGAAGTGGCACCTCTCTGGGGGGCGGGGACGACTTCTACGTCTGCGGTGTTCCCATTGGCTTCCCCTTCCCCTTCTTTGGGGTCCAACAGCGGGAATTCTGCGTGAGCACCAACGGCTTCGTCTATTTCAACGCCTTCGCCTTCCCGCCCCTCAACACGCCCTGTCCCCTGCCCCACCCTATGAACGGCATGGACGGCCTCATCGCCGCAGCGTGGGGAGACCTGGTGGTGGACGACGCCATCTACTACCAGACCTTTGGGCAGGCCCCGGAACGCTATCTGGTGGTCCAATGGCGAGGCGTTCGGCCCTTCGGCATCGACGGCAGCGCCCCGGGCGAGTTCCAGCTCATCCTCCATGAGGATGGCTCCATCACCTTCAACGTGCTGCAGGCCGGCGCCATCGACGGCGGTTTCACGGCTACCGGGCTGGAAGATTACAGCGGCAGCCAGGGCGTCAACTACGCCTGCAACCAGGCCGGCAGCCTCCGGGATGAGCTGGCAGTCCGCTTCATTCCGCCCGGCGTGGGCCAGGGGAAGGCGACCGCCCAGCTCACCTTCGCCGCGACCGTGGAAGACTCGCCGGCGGTCAACCAGGTCATCACCAACACGGCCCACATCATCCACGCGGAGAGCATCATCCAGCGCAGCGCCTTCGCCACCCTGAATCCGCTGGATCTGGGTACCTCTTCGGCCAGCCGGGAAAAGGAGGCGGTGACCGCCAGCGACGTCAACACCTATCGCTTCGTCCTGCGCAACAATGGCCTTAAGGCGGCCAGCAATGCCCGACTGGAGAATCGGCTGCCCGAAAGCCTGGCCTATCTGCCAGACACCCTGAGCTGTAGCAGTGGGAGCTGTCAAGTACAGGGGGACACCGTCACCTGGACGGGGGAAGTGGCACCCGGTACGCCGGTCACCATCGCCTACGATGCCCGGCTGCGCACCTCCTACCCGGACGGCACGGTCATCGTCAACCAGGCCGAACTGGATGACGGCCACAGCACCCGCTACCTGCTAAGCACTTCGGTGCGGGTACGCCGGTCGGAGCTGGGGATCTCCACCTTCAGCTTCCTGCCGGCCATCCGCGAGCCCGGGCAGTCCGTCACCCTGCTGGTACACGTGCGCAATCAGGGCAGCATCGCCACCAACGCCCGGGTCACCCTGCCTGCCATCCCGGGCCTCACCTACGATCCGGCCTCGGTGGTCTGCGGCACCGGCACCTGCAGCTTCGTCAACGGGCAGGTGGAGTGGACAGGGGTCAGCGAACCCCGCAGCCTGATCCCCATCCGCGTCACGGCTGCCGTGTCCGCCGACCTGCCCTACGGCACCCGCCTGGAACCCCAGGTCGAGATCGTGGACCTGGACTGGCAGCTCACCTATCGGCCGCAGGCCCAGCTCTGGATCGCCCGGAGCTATTTCATCCCCTTCATCTCAGGGCCGGACGGGGGTGAGCTGTACCTGCCGTTTGTGGGTGGATAGGGATTCTTGCTCGAATGATGGTGCCGAATAGGGACGATCCTTGATGTGGCTATCCACGAATCGGAGGTAGCGCTGCATGAAAGGGTGGCCGGCCTCGGGCCGATGACTGAAATCATCGGCTGGCATACTATAAGTGCATTGAAACGCACTCAACGGAGCGGATTGCACCCGGCTTGAACTGGAGCTCGTGCGTAACGTCCATTCGTGAATGGTCTTCCGAATACTAGAGTGCCTACTACCACTCTGGGGTGAAGTCGCCGAGAGAATTTATGTTGACATTGGCATCAATGTAAATACAATAGATTCATGGCGTTGCTTGATGCTTCTCTCGACACATCATTCTGGAATATTGCGGCCCAGATTGGAATAGCGCCTTATCTGTTCTCGTTCTTCAGGGTCTACTATTGTCGGGCCGTAGAGCAGGAGATTGTCACAACTGATCCTGACGAAACGTCCTTAATTTATCCTCAAGCCATGCTTTTCATGGTGCTGAAAGAAGATGGGCGGCTCTATCCGGCTGAACCAGAGGAACCCTTACATATTTTTGGCACAGGAGAAGCACATGCGATTGCCCTGGCCCGAGAGCGATCCTGGATCTTGCTGATCAACGATGTCCGACCGCTGGAATTTGCCCGCTCTCTCGGCATCGAGTGTGTCGCAGTGCCCGATTTCTGCATCCTACTTTATTCTCAGGGTAAGATCACCTATTCTGCTGTGCGCGGCTACTTACGCCGACTGACGATGACGACCAGCCCTAAATTGATTCAACAGGCTGAGCAGATCGTGGAGGAAATTGCCAGCAAGCGGGGAGAGTGGAAATGAGCACAGCTACAGTGACCAAGTCAATTCGACTTTCGCCCGAAGAGGCGGAAGAGCTGGCCCGATTGAGTGCCCAGACCGCCACACCAGAAGCGTCATTGATGAAACAGTGGGTCCGGGAAGGGATGCGCACCAGGAAAATCGAGCTAGCCGTCCAGGCCTATATGCAACGAAAAGTCGATCTGCGAGGTGGGGCGGCCATGGCCGGCGTCTCCTACAACCGCTTCCTGCGTGAATTGCAGTCACGCAATATTGTGGTTCTGGAAGACGACCAATTTCTGGAGCGCCTGGCCTCCCTGGCCGAAACTTTCGACGATGAGGAGCTGCGCCTGGCCGTCCAGCACGCCTTGAATCGAGGCTCCGGGTCCATGGAGGGCCGAAGTCAGGAATAGGGGACGCCAACTGGACTCAGGATGTGCCTGGGTCCAGTTGGCCTTGGGACTACTGTAAACTTTGTAGTTTGTGCACCAGGGTGGTGGTATTGGGCTCCGTCAACACCGTGCCATCTGGAAAGACAATGGTCGGCACACTGCGATAGCCGTTGTTCAGCCGAATGACTTCCTCTGCCGCTTCTTCGTCATGGATGATGTTCACCTCGGTGTAGGGCACCTGCATGGCCTTCATGATCTCCTTGGCCCGCCAGCAATCCGGACACCAATCGGTGGTATACATGACAATGGCGGCAGTCTGTCTCTCCTGCATCCCTTCAACTCCTGCTCGTAACTAACCTCGACTTGTGACTGATGTTCCTGTTCTAATGGGACCCTGACGCCCACAACACAATCACCTATGATACAATGGAAACGACAAAGGGCCGAAACGGGCCAGCGTTCGAACTGTCATCCCCCAGGCCCTTGGATGGAACGGGGAAGCAGGCCCCGACGTTATCCATTCAACCGCCATCCGCGCATTGGCACCTGGATCGGCGGCATGGGTTGACCCGATGGCCCCCGCCGGATGCGGGATGTTGTGAGCCCTGAATGGCGACAGGCACCCGGGGGGGAGGAAATAGCAGGAGATGCGCCAATTCGTTCGGACGCCAACTGGAGCAGCACTGACGTTGGTGGGCGTGGCCGCCATCCTTGTGGTGGCCATCGGCCTGACACGTGCACCTGGTTCCTACGCAGCGACTAGCCAGGGGGCCTACGCAGGCCCCGTCGAGCCGGTGCCCACATGGACATTCACACCAACGCGCCCTCCCCAGGTGGTGTTGGCGCCCACAGCCACGCCCACCGGCACAGCCACGCCTACGGCCCTTCCCCCGACACCCACCTGGACGCCGGCGCCCACGGCTACCCCCACACCATTCATCCAGCCGCCCCAGGTCGCCGTCACCCTCACAGGCCTGCGCCACATGTGGCAGACCTGGAATAACTGCGGCCCGGCGACTTTGGCCATGGCCCTCAGCTACTACGGCAGCAGCCTGGATCAGGCCGACATCGCCGCAGTGCTGCGCCGTCATCCCGACGACAAAAACGTAGCCCCCCAGGAACTGGCCGACTTTGCCCGCAGCCAGGGCTACCGGGCGCTGGTACGGGTCAACGGCAACGCTCAGCTGCTGCGCACCTTCCTCAGCAACGGCATCCCGGTGGTGCTAGAGACGTGGCTGGAGCCTGAACCCAACGACGGCATGGGCCACTACCGGCTGCTGGTGGGCTACGACGATGCCGCCCAGCACTGGATCGCCTACGACTCCTACGTGAGCGACAACCTGGTGGCCCCGGCGGATGCCCCCTACCAGGGCATCTACCTGTCCTACGCAGAAACCGAAGCCCTCTGGGCCGTCTTCAACCGAACCTACATCCTCATCTACCAGGAGACACAGGAGCCCCTGATCCAGCAGATCCTGGGCGAACAGATGGACGATGCCGTCATGTGGCAGACGGCCCGCCAATCGGCAGAGGCGGTCGTGGGCCAACGGCCCGACGACCCCTTCGCCTGGTTCAACCTGGGCACCGACCTGGTCGCGCTGCAAGACTTCGACGCCGCAGCCCTGGCCTACGACCGGGCCCGGGCCCTGGGGCTCCCCTGGCGCATGCTCTGGTATCAATTTGGCCCCTTCCAGGCCTACCACGCCGTGGGGCGCTACGGCGACGTGGTGGCCCTGGCCGACGCTACCCTGGCCACCACCCAGAGCATCGAGGAGATTCACTACTGGAAGGGACAGGGGCTGGCCGGGCTGGGCGACCTGGCAGGTGCCCGCGCCGCCTGGCAACAGGCCCTGTCCCTCAACCCCGCCTTCGCGCCGGCCCAGGAAGCCCTGGCAAGCCTGCCCAGGTAAATCCCGGCAGGAATTCGCCGACGGTTTCCACCTGTAGTACATGGCTTACCCTGTCCGGCGTGGGAAGGCGGAGCAAGCAGCGCCCCTACAGCGGCGTCTAATGGGCCAACTCCGACGATTGTGAACTATGCCCCCTACACCCGGCCGATTTGACTTTTGAACCCAATCCGTTAAAGTGGATCCAATGTCTTCACATCGCTCCACAACGGGAAAGGGTTCATCCATGAAAGTGGCATTGACATCTCCACGGAGCGGACTCACCCGCACCGAAATGCGCACCATCCCCCACGAAGTGCAAGACCTGGCCGCCGAACTCCAGCGGGTCATCGACGGTGAAGTCCGCTTCGACGGCTATACCCGCATGCTCTACAGCACCGACGCCAGCCTCTACCAGATCCAACCGGTGGGGGTGGTGATCCCCAAGCACGCCGACGACGCTCAGGCCGCCCTGGAACTGGCCCGCCGTCACCAGGTCCCGGTCCTCCCCCGAGGGGGCGGTAGCTCTCTGGCCGGCCAGACCGTGGGCGCGGCCCTGGTGTTGGACTTCAGCAAATACATGGATCAACTCATCACGGTGGATGTGGAGAGCCGCACCGCCACCGCCCAGCCCGGTATCACCGTGGCCAGGCTCAACGGCCTGCTGGCCCGCCACGGCCTGATGCTGGGCCCAGACCCGGCCTCCGCCGACCGGGCCACCATCGGCGGCAGCGTTGCCAACAACGCCACCGGCAGCCACAGTATCCTCTACGGCATGATGGCAGACAACGTGCTGGAAATGTCGGTGCTCCTGGCCGACGGCTCCCGGGCCCACTTCGGCCCGCTGGACCCAGGCGATCTGCCGGCCAAAGCCCGCACCGGTGGACTCGAGGGCCGCATCTATGACACCATCCCCCTCATCCTGCAGGGGGTGATGGAGGAGCTGGTGGAGCGCTGGCCCAAACACTGGCGCCGGGCCTCCGGCTACAACCTGGACCGGCTGGCCGCGTCCCTGCTGCCGCCCGATCAGCGGGCCCGGCTCAGCTTCGACAGCCGCTTCCGGCCCGAGGTCTGTAACCCCACCCGCATCGACCGCTTCAACCTGGCGCAACTGGTGACGGGCAGTGAAGGCACCCTGGCCATCATGACCGACGTCACCCTGCAGCTGGTGCCCCGCCCCCGCCGCACCGCCCTGGCCGTGGTCCACTTCCAGCACCTCCTGGACGCCTGTGCCGCCATCCCCGACATCCTGGAGACAGAGCCCAGCGCGTCGGAGCTGCTGGACAAACAGCTGATGGACCTGGCCCGGGCCCAGCCCGAGTGGGCCAAAAAGCTCCACTTCGTGGAGGGCGACCCGCCGGCCGTGCTGCTCACCGAATACTACGGCGAAGATGAACGGGAGCTGGTCCAGAAGTTAGAGCGGCTGGAAGGGCTGTTGTATGCCCGGGGCTGGCGAAGCACGGTGGTCCGCATTCTGGATCCGGCCCGCATCGCCGATGTCTGGTCCGTGCGAAAGGCTGGGCTCAACTTGCTCATGAGCCGCCGGGGACCGTACAAGCCGGTGCCGGGCATCGAGGATGTGAGCGTACCGCCCGAACGGCTGGCCGACTACCTGGGCGAGATCCTGGCCTTCTGCCGCCAGCAGGAGGACATCCCCGACGTGGCCGTCTATGCCCACGCCTCGGCCGGCTGCCTGCACGTGCGCCCGCTGATCAACCCCAAGTCCGCCCAGGGCGTGGAAATGCTGGCCCGGGTGGGTCGCCGTGCGGCGGAGCTGGCCGTTCAATACCACGGGGCCATGAGCGGCGAACATGGTGACGGCCTGGCCCGCAGCGCCTACAACCCCACCATCTTCGGCCCCACCCTCTACGCCGCGCTCCAGGAGGTCAAGCGCACCTTCGACCCCGACAACCTGCTGAACCCCGGCAAAATCGTGGACGCGCCGCCGCCCACGGAGCACCTGCGCTTCGGCCCCGAGTACCGGACCATCTCCCTGGACACAGTCTTCGACTGGGGGGCGGACGGCGGCTACGCGCCGGCTATCGAGATGTGTAACGGAGCTGGCGTCTGCCGGAAACTGGGGGCCGGCACCATGTGTCCCAGCTACATGGCGACCAAGGACGAACGAGACACCACCCGAGGGCGAGCCAACGCCTTGCGCAATGCCCTGGCTGGTCGCATCCCCCACGAGGAGCTCTTCACCCCGGAGATGAAAGGGGTGATGGACCTCTGCCTGGGCTGCAAGGCCTGCAAGAGCGAATGCCCTTCGGCCGTGGACATGGCCCGCATCAAGGCCGAGTACCTGGTGCACTACCACCGGCACAATGGCCTGCCCCTTTTCAACCGCCTCATGGGCTGGCTGCCCACCCTCAACGCCCTGCTCTACAGGCTGGCACCTGGCCTGGTGCCAGCGGTGAACTGGAGTCTGCGAACGCCGCCGGCCAAAGCCGCGCTGGCCCGCATCGGCATTCACCCCCAGCGCGACCTGCCGGCCTACGCGCCCCAGACCTTCGAACGATGGTTCCACCAGCGCGCCCGCTCGGATGGATCCGGCCAGCGCCCCAATGGACCGGTCATCCTCTTCCACGATACCTGGGTCAACTACAACGAGCCCCACATCGGCCAGGCCATGGTGCGGGTCCTGGAGGCCGCGGGCTACCAGGTCTACCTGGCCGCGGGTCGAAAGTGCTGTGGTCGCCCCCTGATCACCGGTGGCCAGGCAGACAAGGCCCGGCCCTGGGTGGATCACAATGTGGCCCTGCTGGCCCCATATGCCCAGCAAGGGATCCCCATCATCGGGGTGGAGCCCAGCTGCATCCTGACCCTGCGGGATGAATACCTGGCCCTGGCCAGCGATTCCCAGCGGGCCCAGGTCCTGGCGCAGGGGGCCTTCACCTTCGAAGAGTTTGTGGTACGGGAGGTGGAGGCAGGGCGGTTCAAGCCCATGTGGCGCTCGGGCGGCGCCCGGGTCCTACTCCACGGCCACTGTCACCAGAAGGCCCTGGTGGGCAACGAGGCCAGCGTGGCCGCGCTTCAGGCGGCCGGCTACCAGGTGGAGGTCATCCCCAGCGGCTGCTGCGGCATGGCCGGCGACTTCGGCTACGAGACAGAGCACTATGAGATCAGCCGGCGCATCGGCGAGGATCGACTCTTGCCGGCCGTACGCCAGGCGGATCCGGAAGCCCTGATCGTAGCCAGCGGCACCAGCTGCCGCCACCAGATCGAGCACTTCGCCGGTCGACAACCGGTACACCTGGCCGAAGCCCTGGCCGCGGCCCTGGCCGACTGAGGCAAGGGGCGGCTCCCAGCCGCCCGCTGTCGCCAACCGCGAAAAGGCGCTGGTTTGCGGTAGGGGCGGCTCCCAGCCGCCCGATGGTGCCACATCCTGGCGGATAAAGGCACGGGCGACGGCTGCGCTGTCCGGTATGTAGGGGCGAATCATGATTCGCCCACCGCCTACGACCGGGGCCGTGTCCTGTAGGGGCGGCCTCCCGTGCCCGCCCGATGCCGCTGCACAGGCAAAGGATCTCCTACAAAAGTAGGAGATCCTTTGCCACATCCTGACCGTGAGACAATATCGGCCGCCGTGGTATAATGTCACCATCAGACGTACACTGAACCACAAGCCCATTCCATTACCCATCGGATGACCGTGTGATGGTATCCCCCGACCAGATCACTGCCACCCTGTCTCCGGAGTTTCGGCTGCTTTTGGCCTGCAGCCGCCCCCATCTGGATCCTGCCGGGCAGGCCAAGCTTCGAGCGTTGGTACACCGTCCCCTTTGCCCGGACACCTTCGTCGCCCTGGCCGCTACCCACCAGGTGCTCTCCCTGGCCTACCGCCACCTGCAGCGCCTCCATCCGGATTTTCTCCAGCATCCAGCGGGCCATCGCCTGGCTCTGGCTGCCCGCCGCTGGGCCGGTCGTAGCCTGCTGTTGGGCCGGGAATTGGGGCGCCTGTTCCAGGCCGGGATCCCAGCCTTAGCCTACAAGGGCCCGGTCCTGGCCCAACAGTACTACGGGCAGTGCTGGCTACGACCGGCCCAGGATCTGGACCTGTTGGCGCCCGCGTCCGCCTGGCCAGCAGTGCGACGGACGCTCCTGGCCCATGGGTATCAACCTGTCTGCTCCTGGCACCCTGGCCAGCGGGAAGCGCTGCAGCGCCTGGGCAGCCACGAAGCGTTCTGGCATCCAGGCCGGCAGCTTCGCCTGGAACTCCACAGCCGGCTTCTGCCCATCCACCACCAGGTTCCACTGACTGCCGAACAGCTCTGGCATGCTCGCCGGCCTGTTTCGTTCCAGGACACGACTATCGAGACCCTGGCACCGTCCCACCTCCTGCTGGCCCTCTGCATCCATGGGGCCAAACATCGCTGGGAGCGGCTGAAGTGGGTGGTGGATGTGGCTGTCGTGGCAGAGGCACACCCGGACCTGGATTGGCCGTCCCTTCTGGAGGAGGTCACCCGGCTGGGACTTCGCCGCCTGCTGCTGTTGGGCCTGGCGCTGGCCCATGGGCTGCTGGCCGCCCCTGTGCCGGCAGAAATTCGTCAGGCCATCCACGGAGATCCAGCCATCCACAGCCTGGTCCGGGGAACGCTGGCCCTCTGGCAGGAGCCAGGCAGTGGCTCTCCGCCTGTGCCTTTTTCGGCCTATGCCTATTATCTACGGGCCCGAGAACGCCCGGGGGATCGGCTACGCTTCGTGGCGGCCCTCCTGGGGCAGGCCAATCCCCTGGACATGAAGGCGCGGCAGTTGCCGTCCAGCCTGATGCCCGCCTATCGCCTGCTTCGCCCCGTCCGCCTGGTCCGTACCCATGGGTGCCGGCTGCTGCTGCGAACCCTGGGCCAGCTCATCCGGACCTTCGGGGCACCATGATGGAGCTGGAGGGTCCGATGGTCTTTCAGCAGGGCGCAGAGGAGCGGCGGGTGGACGGGGAAACGCTGACGCTCCATATCCACGGGTTCAACATCCACATCGAAAGCGACGATCCCCACACGCTGGCGGGGCTAGCTCAACTGTACGCGGCATTCCGGACGCCTGTTTCGGGCCATCCCCACCTGACCATTCGAATCCGCTGTAGGACTTCGGCCAGCGGGGATCCGCCGGCCCTGGCGATTGGCCACCTGTGGGAACCCCTGCCCGCACTGCCCTACCGGGAGGCCTACATCTGCGAGCGCGTCCAACAGGCCATCCTGGAGAGGTTGACTCCCTTTCTGCCCCTACACGCGGCCTGCATCAGCCGGAACGGCCAGGGTACACTGCTGGCAGGCGAATCCCATCACGGCAAGAGCACCCTGGCCCTCGCCCTGGCCCTTCGACAGGTCACAGTGCTGGGCGACGAGGTGGCGCTCCTCCACCCGGCGGAGGAGCGTCTGTACCCTTTTCCCCGGGCCCTCTCCCTGCGACCGGACACCTTGCACCGGCTGGCTCGCCCAGCCCTGGCCAGAATGGCCCAGCCCTGGGGCGACCGACTCCTGCTGGACCTTGCAAAGTTTCCGACGAGCCATCCTCACCCTGCCCCTGTGGCCATCCGCCACGTAATCTTCCTGGAGAGTGCCCACGGTCCCCCATCCGGCCGGGCCCAGCAGGGACCCTTCTGGCTGTTCACAGAACCGACAGGCCCGGCCTTCATCCACGCCCTGGCCGCGCTGCCTGGGGTGCGGCACGTCATTCCCATGGGCGCCGGCCAGGTGGAGGTCCATCCCCGACCAGGCCAGCGGACGGCCGCCATGCGCCAGGCGGAACAGCTGTGTCGGCAGGCCGGTATCCCACTGCTGAACCTGATCCGCACCCGGCTACGGCCACCAGCGTTCGGGAACGAGTCCCGGCTGCTGGCCCTGTCTCCCAGCCAGGGGGTATGCCGCCTCCTCAACCACTGCCTGACCGGCCGACCGGCAGGGACATCTGGGGAGCACGGCCAGGGCGAGGTGGGGCAGCTGCTGATGCAATTGGCGCGAGGGACCCGCGGCGCGGTCTTTCACCGGCTGACGCTGGGTCCCCTGCCCCAAATGTTGGCGCACCTTGACCGCCTGTTGTCTTCAGAACGGATGTCGTTAGAGACGGAGCAGCAAGAATCGCATAGGTCTTGCAAGCTATCCATCTGAAACCGAGGAGCATGCGTACCATCATCCCCCGACGACGCCGCTCTTCCCGCGATGTGCGTCCCTGCATCATGAGCCCCGTTGGTTCCTGGCCGCTCGCCCTGCTGCTGGTCTTGTCCACAGCCATGGGCGGCGGGTTACCGGCATCGGTCGCCAGGGCGGCCAACACCCGATGGCAAACCGACGTGACCCTCCTCCAGGCTGACGCCGACTCCATGGAGCTGCTCTTCACCGCCACCCTGCCCCATCCCGGGGATGGAAGCCCGCCGCCAGAGGCGTTGAGCCGGACAGTGCTCCTGGGCGTGCCCACCCTGGCCGGCCTCCGGCTGGAGATCCTGGATGCCATCTCAATCCCCCTGGCCCCCCAGGCCGGGCTCACACCGTCTGCCGGAGAGCCGGTGGCGCTGGTGGAGCAGGGCTACCTGGGCGAGCAGGCGGTGGTTGCGCTGACCTTTACACCCCTGCAACAGGCTAAGGTAGACTCGGACCAGCTCCGCCTGTATCGCCGCCTCCGGGTAGCGCTGCGCTGGGATACAGTGGCCGCAGCGGCAGGCCCCGTCCCAACCCGGCCCCTCTACGCCGACCTGTGGCAGACCACCCTGTTCAACGGTCCTACGCCAACGGCTCAGGCGCCTGAAGCCATTCCCGTTCCACCGCCCAGGCCGGCGGCAGCCGCGAACTCCTGGCCCGCGCTGAAGATCTTCGTGGACCAGACGGGTATCTACCGGCTGACCTACGACGAGCTGCTCCAGGCCGGGCTGGATCTGGCCACCCTGGATCCCCGCCACTTGCAGCTCTGGCACCGGGGCATCCAGCAGGCCATCCTGGTAGACGGTGAGGCGGACGGCCGCTTTGATAACGGTGACACCCTCCTCTTCTTCGGCCAGGGCATCGACCTGCACGGCCCAGATGGCCTCTACACCACCGAGAATGTCTACTGGCTCCAGGTGGGCCCCGAACCGGGTATCCGCATGGCAACCCGAGACGGGACACCCGACGGGGCGGTGCCTGTGGCCCAGACATTTCCAGAGCATCGCCACGTGGAGGTGGACACGGCCTACTGGCAGACCATGCCGCCCGACCTGGGCACAGACCGCTGGTTCTGGGGCACCCGGCTCAGCCCCAACAGCGAGGGGATGCCGGCTAGCCGGGACTATCCTTTCACCCTGGCCCCGCCGCCAGCCGACATCCCAGAGTCGGCCACCCTCCGGGCCCGGCTCAAGGGCTACACCGCCGGCGCCCACCGAACCCGACTGATCCTGAACGGCACACCTATCGACGAGCAGACATGGCAGGGACAGGCCGACTTCGATCACGTGGTGACCATCGACCACAGCCTGCTCCAGGCCGGTGACAATGTCCTCACGGTGGAGGCCCTGGAGAGCGGCACGGAGCCCGACCAGGTGCTGGTCAACTGGCTGGAAGTGGACTATCTGGCAGGCTACCTGGCCCAAGACGATGAGCTGGCCTTCTCACTGCCCGGCCCAGGCTCCTGGCAGGTGGTCATCCCAGGCTTCACCCAGTCGACCATCACCGTGCTGGACGTCAGCCGGCCGGAGGCGCCGGTGCGTCTGGTGAATGGGCAGGTGCTGGCCCAGGATACCGGCTACTGGCTACACCTGACCGACACCGCCTCGACCATGCCCCGCTACTGGGCCGCCACACCGGCCCGCTACCGCCGCCCCCTGCGCATCCAGGCGGACCGCCCTTCCCAGTGGCGCTCGCCAACCCACGGTGCGGACTATGTGGTGATCACCCACGCCAATTTCTACACCAGCGCCCTGCGTCTGGCCGGGCACCGCCAGGGCCAGGGGCTGCGGGTCGCAGTGGTGGACGTGGCCGACCTCTACGATGAGTTCAGCGACGGCATCTTCAATCCCCGGGCTATCCGGGATTTCCTGGCCTACGCCTACCGGTACTGGCAGCCACCGGCTCCCACCTACGTCCTGCTGCTGGGCGATGCCTACCAGGACTACCGGGACATCCTGGGATTCGACCGGGTGAACTACGTGCCCTCCCAGGTGATCGCCACCCGGGATTTCGGCGAAACGTCGTCGGACAACTGGTTTGTGACGGTTCATGGGGACGATCCCCTGCCCGACCTGCTCATTGGCCGCCTGCCGGCCCGCACAGCCCAGGAGGCAGAGGCCATGGTCAACAAGATCATCGACTATGACCGGTACCCACCGGAACCGGTGTGGGATCGCCAGGTCCTGCTGGTGGCCGATGACGACGACCCGCTATTCAGCGCCATCTCCCAGGACTTGCGGCAACGCCTGCCGCCCGATTACCAGGCACAACTGCTGGACATGGCCGACTTCCCGCCGGGCGATCCCACGGCGGCCATCCTGGCCGCTATCAACCAGGGACGCCTGCTGGTGAACTACGCCGGCCACGGCGAGTACTACCGCTGGGGCCTGTGGCAGGGTGGAACCATCCTGGAGCTGGCCGACGTGGCGGCCCTGGACAACCAGACACGCCTTCCCTTCATCACCGTGGCCAATTGCCTCAACGGTTTCTTCAGCGGCCCCAACCCCAGCCTGGCGGAAGGATTCCTGGCCCACGGGCAGGGAGGTGCGGTGGCCGTCTGGGCGCCCACGGGCCTGGGTCAGCCCGCCGGCCATCGGATCCTTCTGGATGCGCTCTACGATGCCTTCTTCCGGGATAGCCTCCTGTCCCTGGGAGCGGCCACTGCCGCCGCCCGCATCACAGCCTTCAGCCGCAGCCCGGCCTGGCGGAACCTCCTGGACACCTACGCCCTGTTGGGCGATCCGGCCACCGTGCTGGGCGCGCCGCCCAATCCCCCGCGCCTCACAGCCGTGGAACCACCCGCCGGGGCGCAGGAGGTACCCATCGATACGTCCATTGTCCTCACCTTCAGCAAGCGAATGGACCCGGCCACCGTCCAGGTGACCGGCGTGGAGAATGCCACCGCGGTCTGGAACGCCACCGGTACCCGGCTCACGCTTAACCATCCCCCGCTGGCCCATGGTCGAACCTATCAACTGCAGGTATTCGGGCAGGACAGCGGGGGTAACCCGCTGGCAGAGGGGGAGATCCCTAACCCCTGGCATTTCCAGGTGAGCCAGGACGACATCCCACCTCAAGTCGTGGTCACGGTGGAAACAGGCGTGGACCCCACCCGGCCAACCATCCACCTCCGCTTTTCTGAGCCGGTGCGCCCCGGCAGCGTCGCCATCCAACTGACGCCATCCCTCCAGTCGCCGCCGGGCGAGGAGGAAACCCGTTTGAGCTTGCTCTGGGCGGAGGACGGCCGGGAAGCCTGGCTGGCACAGGTACCCTGGATGCCCGGCACGGTCTACACCTTACGGGTGGAGAGGGCCCAGGACCTGGCGGGTAATCCGCTGGTGGCGCCGGTGGCCATCCAGTTTCACGTGGCGGACCGGCATCAGGTCTACCTGCCCCAGATCCAGCAGCCGTAGGGGCAGGTGCTCCTTCGCCACGCAAGGATGACTCCCCTGCAAAAAGGGCATTTTTAAACGCAAAGGCAGAAAGGCGCAAAGGCGCAAAGAAACGCAGGAGAGAGCAACCCGAATCAGCGTTCATCGGCGTGGGTCAGCGTCCTCATTTGACCTTTGTGCAGTAGAGCCCAGGATGCGTGACCTACGTGAGAATCCATGGGTCTATTGCCATCGGGCTGGAATAGTTCTCGTCACAGAATCCGTCACAGGAGGAGAAGATCCCATGAGACGAGCCTGGATCGCTGGAGTGAGCGCGGCCATCGCGTGGTTGACGGCTGCGCTGTCGGCCCTGGCCGTGCAGAGCGGCCCGTCCTTCACGCTGGATCCGCCCACGGTAGTGTTTATTAACGAGATCCATTACGACAATGCAGGCACAGATACGGGCGAGGCGGTGGAGCTCGTGGCGCCGGCAGGCACAGACCTGTCGGCCATGGCCCTGGTCTTCTACAACGGCGCGAACGGCACCGTCTACCGCACTGTGGCCGCGCCGGAAACGGCGGCGGGCCAGTGTGGTGACTACGATGTCTACGTCATCAAGCTGTCGACCAACGGCATCCAGAATGACATGGATGGGATAGCCCTGGTCAACACGGCCACCGACACCCTGGTCCAGTTCCTCAGCTACGAAGGGAGCTTCACCGCCGCCGACGGGCCGGCCGCCGGCTACACCAGCACCGACATCGGCGTCCAGGAATCCAACTCGACCCCCATCAGCCGCTCCCTCCAGCTCAGCGGGCCGGTCATCACCACAACCACCTCCGGCAGCACGTACAACGACTTCACCTGGCATGGCCCCATCTCAGATACTTTCGGCGCCTGTAACACCGGCCAGATGCTCACCTTTCCGCCCACCCTGGTGACGCTCCTCGCCTTTGACGCCCGGGTGGATGGGGAGACGGTCCACCTGACGTGGGAAAGTGGGGTGGAGGTGGATAACGCCGGCTTCCACCTCTACCGGGCCAGGGATTCAGCCGGACCATACCGCCGCATCACGGAGCAGCTCATCGCCCCCCGGGCCGAGCCGGGCCAGGGAGCCCGTTACCACTTCACGGATCGTCCGGGCCCAGGCACCCACTTCTACCAGCTGGAGGACGTGGATAACCGGGGCGTTGCCACCCGCCACGGCCCCATCCAGGTGACCCTCCTGCAGACCACCGCCCTATCCCATGGGCCACGCCTCTACCTGCCCCATGTGCAGCGTTGAGCCGTGCAACCGTGGGCCCACGCCAGCCACGGCCGGGATAGTGGCTCTGCGCCTCTGGCGACAAGCCCACCGTAGTCACTGGTTCCCCATCCAGGGCCAGAGCATGTGGCCCTTCCTGCAGGAGGGGGATCGCATCCTGGTGGCCCATGGGGCGTCGGAGATCCGGGCAGGGGATGTGATCCTGATGGCCTACCCCGGGCCGGCGGACGGTGGCACGCGCCTGGTAGCCCACCGCTTACTCCGCCGACAGCGCCGGGGCGATACGATCATCTTCCAGACCAAAGGAGACAGCCGCCGTCGACCCGACCCACCCCTCCCAGCCAGCGCCCTGGCCGGCAAGGTCATCGCAGTGGCGCGCGGGGGCCGCGTCCGCCGGGTAGACGGGCCGCTCTGGCGGGCGCTGGGATGGTTCCTGGCCTGGGCCGGGCCGTGGATGTATCGGGCCAGGAGCTGCGGCTGTCCCAGGAGAAGGAGAACGAGATGAATAGCAGGAACGAAGGACATCTAAACGCCAAGCGGGGTGCGACGAGCCAGGAAAGATCTCCAGATCAGGAGCGGCCGCCCTACGAACCGCCCCGGCTGCGCACCTACACCGAGGAGGAACTGTTGAACGAGCTGGGGCCAGCCCAGACCGGCGGCTATATCAATCCATTTGGGGAGGATATCCTGTGAGTAGAAGCCTGTGTCCCCGGCGTCGTAACGGATTACTGGAGGAGGCCATGGGGGAGGAGCTGGTGGTGTATGACCCTGAGACGCAGAAGATCCACTTTCTCAACGGGACAGCCAGCCTGGTCTGGCAGCTGTGCGACGGCCGTCACCCACTCCCAGAACTGGCGGCGGCCCTCCACATCCGCTTCCACGTCCCGGCGGACCGGAATGTGGAAGCGGATGTGGAGGCGCTGTTGGCCGAGCTCGACCGGCAGGGCCTGCTGGCAGACCCCTGTCCGGCCAGGAGACCGGACCTGCGACATGGGGCGTGAAGGGGAAACCCTCGGCAAATTTCTGCCGGGATTCACCGGCGCCCGGACTCAGCCGCCAGCCAGGAAGGCGTCGATGGCCTCCTTGCTGATGCGGTATTGGGAGCCGATCTTGCGGGCCTTGAGCTCGCCGCTGTCGATGATGGCCTGGACATCGGCGGGAGAGACCTTGAGA
The DNA here is from genome assembly GCF_006569185.2 of Litorilinea aerophila. Classification (NCBI taxonomy): domain Bacteria; kingdom Bacillati; phylum Chloroflexota; class Caldilineae; order Caldilineales; family Caldilineaceae; genus Litorilinea; species Litorilinea aerophila. Next base: position 173,132 of record NZ_VIGC02000009.1, read on the forward strand.
TAGGCCGCGGCTTCCTCCAGGGTCATCACTGCCGGCGCGGCGGGGCTACCCTGGGATTGGGGCGCCTGGGCCTGACCGCCCTGCTGGGTGCCGCTCATGGCGTTGGCGATCATGCCGGCCATGCCGGCGCCCATGCCGATGCCCGCACCGAGCCCCAGCCCTTCGCCGGTGCCGCCACCGGATTTGGCCGCGTCGCCCACAGCCTGGGCCGCCTTGTACTTCATGTAGGCGTCCAGGTTGCCGATGGCGCCCATGCTGGCCCGCTCGTCGATGGCCTTGGCCGTCTCCTCGGTAGGGTTGATGGAGACGATCATGAACTGCTTGAGGCTGATGCCCAGGGCCAGGAAGTCATCCTGTACCTTGGCCTTCATGGCCGCGCCAATTTCGTCGAAGAGCTGGGGCAGGTCGAAGATGCTCTTCATGTTCTCGCCCAGCACATCGGTGAGGCGGCTGATGATGACACCCCGCAGGTAGTCTTCGATCTGGGCGGTGGTGTAGATGCCCTGGGTGCCCACAATCTGGTCCACAAAGCGCTTGGGATCCGCGATCTGCATGGTGTACTGGCCGAACCCACGCAGCCGCACCAGACCCAGGTCCGTGTCCCGCAGGCTGATGGGCTGGGGCGTTCCCCACTTCAGGTCGGTGAACTCCCGCATGTTGGTGAAGTAGACTTCCGCCGTGAAGATGTCGGCGCCGCCCGTCCCCAGCCGCAACAGGCTGGCGAGGATGGGCAGGTTCATGGTGGTGATGGTGTGTCGGCCCGGCCCGAAGACGTCCAGCGACTTGCCATCCCGGTAGAAGACGGCTCGCTGGCTCTCCCGGACGATCACCTGGCTGCCCAGACGGAAGTCCCCGGACCCATACTCGGGTACACGCACCACCAGGTCGTTTGGCCCCTGGTTGGGCGCTTCGATGACGTCAATAATTCTTGGCATAATCTGATCCTCTCTGGATGCTCAAGCGAAGTCCCGTCCTAATGCTCTTCACCATGCTCTTCACCCTCTCCCGATGAAGCGTCGCCGGTGGATGGCTCCCCCAGCCACGTCTCGTCCACTTCGGGTAGCTGGCCGGGATCGGTCAACAGGTCGGGTGACAGGATGGCCTCCCGGCGGCGGTTAAAGAGGGTATTCAACTGGTCGATCAGCCCGGTGAGCTGGGCCGCCACCGCTCCGATGGATTCATTGCTGGCGACCGCATCCTGGAGGGCCCGCACCCCCTTCTGGACGGCGACCACCTTCTCGGCCAGGGCCACATCGAAGCGATGGAGCGCCTCTAGCTGTTGCTCCTGGATGCGCACCGCGTCGAAGAGCCCCGCGTATCCCATGCTGGCGGTCTTCACCCGGTCGATGAGGATCTGGAGCTTGCGGATGGCCCCGTCCACGTCGTCGAGCCACTGGAGCCCGCCGCTCTTGAGCAAGCTGTTTTGGAGGGTCAGCAAAGCCTGCTTCTGCTCCTCCAACTGGCCGGCAATCAGCTCCCGCAGCCGTTTGTCAGCATCGCGGCGCAGCTCCTTATCCACATAGCCACGAATGCCGGGCAGCCCTTTGAGGAGCCGCTCAATGGCGCCCATGTTGGCCCTGGCTTCATCCACAAATCGGTCGGTCATCAGATCCTCCTGTCTGGAACGTCTGTTCCAAGAACGAACAACACTTGCCGGATCAACGGGGCCAAACCGGTCGGCACCTTCACCCGGCCACCTGGGGCGCCTCGTCGGCCGTTGCCGCCGCGGCCCGCTTGGTCAGAAACACTTCACTGCCACAATAGGGGCAGACGATCAGGCCCTTGCCGGCGAAGCGCAGTTCGCCACCACAGTTGGGACACTTGCGGTTCTCGGTCAGGGCCTGGCTCTCCACGCTGTAGAGGATCCCTTTCTGCCAGTTGATGGCGCCGCTGAAGAGCTGCTTGCCCACCAGATCCCGGATCATCTCCTCCACCGTTTCCCGGGGTTCGCCCAGCTCCGCCACCAGTTCACCGATGGTCACCTGGCCCTGGGTCAAAACCATGTTGAGAATCTTCTTCTCCTGTTGGACAAAGGCAAACTGCACCTGTTCCGCAGTGCCCTGGCGAAACAGATAGGCGCCAATGCCGAAGATGGGCGCCAGCACCAACAGGGCGAGCAGGATGCCCAGGGCCATGCCGCCGCCCGTGGTCTCTCCGCTGCCCAGGGCAACCACCACCCACCCCAGGAAGGCGAGAAAGAGCAGCACACTCCCGGCCATCAGTCCCACGCCAACCGTCCGTCCTCCGCCGATCATGGTCTCCCTTTCTGGATGCTGGTTCTACCCATGGTGGCTCAACTTCACGTCCAACTTCTCAACTTTACGTCCGACTTCTTTACGTCCAACTTCAGGCAGGGCTTAACCAAAGCCACCGCCGCCGCCACCACCGCCACCGCCGCCGAAGCTGCCGCCGCCACTCCAGCCACCGCCACCGCTCCAGCCACCGCCGGAGGAGGAGCCAGAGGGCCGGCTGGCCATGGTGCTGCTGGCGCTGGTCAGCATGGCGCCCAGGCCCGCGCTCATGGCGCTCAGGCTGGTCCCCATGCCCCGGCTCATGTCCCCCAGGCCGCCGCCCAGGGAGCCGCCCCCTTCGCGGGAGCCGCCACCGCCACCGCCGCCCGCCGTCACCACCGGCCCCGTACCCCAGGGCGACCCGTAGTAGCGACGCCGATAGGGGCCGTACAGATCGGGCGAGGGGATGTACCAACCCGGCGCGGGCGCATCCACGGCCTCAAACTTGCGGATGTACTCCTTGTCTATGCCAAAGGCGATGGCATAAGGCAGCCAGCGATCCCAGATCTCCTTCTGGACTTCCACGTCGGTGTAGCGCTCCATGTGCCGCAGATACTCCTTGAAGGCCCGCCAGCGGGCTGCAGCCAGGGCGCCCTCGTGGGTCTTGCGGGGCATGGCCCGGGAGAGGATGAGGAGCCCCACCGCGGTGACGCCCAGGCCCACGCCGGGCAGGATGGCCGCGCCCGTCAAGTTGCCAAAGGCAGCCATCAGCACGAAAGCCACGCCTGCAGCCAGGAAGAGGCCGAAGACGGCCAGGCAGCCGTACTGGTTGCGCACGCTCTCCGGGCTGCGGGGGAAGAGCCCGGCGTCCACCACGGCCTGGTACATCTGCTGGCGGATGCGCGGCAGCTTGTTGTAAAATTTGTTCTTCAGGTCAGAGAGGCGTACCTCCTCTTTCCGCCCAAAGAGGGCCTTCAGCAGTTCCTCTTCGAAGGGGCGCAGGGGCACATCATCCCGCTCTCGCCGATAGATAAAGTCGGTGCCGGTGCGGAAGAAACCCTCGGTCTTCTCCTCAGTAATGCTGATGACCTTGCGCCGGGCCAGGTCCACGATGGTGGCCAGGATGTCCTCCATATCCACGGTCTCGTCCAGCAGCGTGCCGGCCAGGCCGGGCGGCAGATCATCCGGCGGTTCGGGCAGATAATCGGCGACCATCTCCACGGGTTGGTCCCGGCCAAAGCGATACCAGAGGGCATAGAGCAGGGCGGGGCCTCCCAACATCAACAGCAGGCCCAGGGCACCGAAGCCGAGGGTCGCAATGGGTCTCCATCGCTCTTGAAGCGCGAGCTCGGCCTCGCGGCGGGCCGCTTCCGCGTCGGCCGCCTGCTGCCACGGCTGGGGAGCACCGTCCACCACCCCGGGGGTGAACTGGACCCGAACCTCGAATTCCTCCCCCCCGTTGAGCCGACGGGTCAGGTCGAACAGGACGGCCCGATTCCCTTCCACCAGGGTGGCTGTGGCGGCATCCCGGGCATCCTGGCCGTTGATGTAGGCGGCCCACTGCTGAATGGTGGCCCGCTCGGGCATGATGACCCGCACCCGGCCGGCCAGCACCGGCGCGCTGCGCTCGCCGTAAATGGCCTTCCACCAGATCTGATCGCCCTCATCGTAGTAGCGCAGGCCGCCATGCACCCGGTAGCGTAGGGTGTAGGTTTCGCTGGCGTTGGCCATGGGTGGAAAGTACCAGCGAATCACGTAGCGGCTGGCGCTCTCCTCCAGGGAAAAGGTGTACGGTTGCTGGCTCCCCCGGTCCAGCGTGTAGGTGTGGCCGCTCTCGTCGGTGAGACGCCAATTGTCGATGTATGAGAAATAACGGATGGGAATCTCTCGATAGCCGAAGGTAAAGGTGCCGCTGGTAAAACGGATGCCCTGATGCTCTACGACGTCAAAGGTGCCGTCGGCATTGACGACGATATCCACATCAAAGCGCTCAAAAACGAAGGATTTGTCCTGGGCATAGGCGGTAGAAGCCCCCGTCAACAGGAGGCAAAAAGCCAGCAGCAAGGTCAGCAGAAATGTAGGCCAGGGAATACGCATAGCTCCTCCACAGTGGTCGAATCAGGGTCGACGCGCCTCCATTGTGGAGAAACGTCAGGCCCGTTGCCTGACATTCTACCAACATTTACCCTGACCTTCAACTGATTTTGAATCGTCGGGTATGGTTCACAGGCGTCGGAGTCACGGACAGGGCGGCGCCCAATGGGCGGGTGCCCCCCGGGCGCGCCTCTGGGCCCCTGTCCCTACATCCTGCACCGGCGCTCTTGAACTATACCCTGAATCGTCCTCCCCCCACAGGGCAGAGGCAGCGCAAGAAAAAGGCCCCATCCAACAGAGATGGGGTCCTTTCAGGCCAGCTCCCTGGCAGCCAGGGCAGCGCCAATGATGCCGGCATTGTTCAACAGTTGGGCCGGCACGATTTCCGCCCGGGCCTTCAGGTGGTGGAGAAACTTGTGCTGCTTTTTGCTGACGCCCCCGCCGATGATGAACAGGTCGGGCGAGAAGAAGAATTCCATCTGGGCCAGGAACTCGTTGACCCGCTCGGCCCACTGGGCCCAGCTCAGTCCCTCTTCCTTGCGCACCCGGGCCGCAGCCCGATGTTCGGCATCCTTGCCCCGGATGGGCAGATGGCCGAACTCGGTGTTGGGGAGGAGGTGGCCGTCCACAAAAATGGCCGTACCGATACCGGTGCCAAAGGTCAACATGATGACCACGCCCCGACGATTCCGCCCGGCGCCCAACACCATTTCCCCGATCCCGGCGGCGTCGGCGTCGTTCAGGACCCGCACGGGAGATCCGGTGGCCTTCTGAAACAGGCGCACCGCATCCACCCCGATCCAGGATTCATCCACGTTGGCCGCGCTGTACACCACCCCATGGCGCACGATGGCCGGGAAGGTACAGCCAATGGGGCCATGCCAGTCGAAGTGGCTGGCCAACTGGGCTACCACCTCGGCCACGGCTTCCGGCTTGGATGGGCGAGGCGTGGGGATCCGATGCCGTTCCGCCACCAGTTCACCGGTGTCCACATCCACCGGCGCCCCCTTGATGCCACTACCGCCGATATCGATGCCAAGAATCTCCACTCGTCTACTCCTTCCCATTCAGCCAATGCATACCAATCTATCCCCTGAGGTCATCGAGCCACACAGAGCCAGCCAAAGACGGCTCCCACCAACGGCAGTGTACATTCTGTCTCCCGCCTGTGCAAATACCCGTCTTTCCTCCCCATGTGTTTATTTGAGGATGGCACCCGTCGCCGCAGGAGGTTTGGGACGCGGGCTGACGGAGATAAGCGCCTGGCACCGCCATAATGGGGGATCGAGCGGGAAATCGGTCGCGGCGAGATAAGTGACAGCGTCAAGAATTCTGGAGGGAAGAGATGGGCACGAAGTGTAGCGGAAAGGTGCAGATGCTGGGCTGGCTGATGGGGCTGCTCCTGTTGAGCGCCTGCACCTCCCTCACCCGGCCGCCCACCCAGGTGGCCAGCGCCAACGTGGTGGCGGCTCTCAGCGGCCCCACCGATCACGGCTTTGCCCGCGCCATGGCTCCTCGGCCGCTGGCCTTTCCCCGGGACCACGGCGCCCATCCAGAGTACCAGACCGAGTGGTGGTACTACACCGGCGTGCTGGAGGATGAGGCCGGGCAGCTGTTCGGCTACCAGCTCACCTTCTTCCGCACGGCCCTGGAGCCGGACATGCCCACCCGTTCGTCCGACCTGGCCACCAACCAGGTGTACATGGCCCACTTCGCCCTGACCGACGTAGCAGGTGGCAGGCACGTCAGCTTCGAGCGCTATAGCCGGGGCGCCGGTGGACTGGCTAGCGCCACTGGTGAACCCACCTACCAGGTGTGGCTGGAGGATTGGTCCGTCCAGCAGACGGCGCCCGGCGTGGTCCACATGCAGGCCGCCGCGGAAAGGGACGGCGAAGAGGTCTCCGTGGATCTCACCCTGCGGGAGACCCGCCCGCCAGTCCTGCATGGCGTTGCCGGCCTCAGCCAGAAGGGGCCAGAGCCCGGCAACGCCAGCTACTACTACAGCCTGATCGGCCTGGAGACCACCGGCTCGGTGACCCGCCAGGGGCGCACCGCCCAGGTCCAGGGCCGAAGCTGGATGGATCACGAATTCGGCACCAGCGCCCTCAGCGCCGATGCGGTGGGGTGGGACTGGTTCAGCATTCAGCTGGACGACGGCATGGCCTTGATGCTGGCCCAGATCCGGACCCGGGACGGCGGCCGCCTCCGGGATTTCCACGGGACCGTGATCTTCCCAGACAACCGGCAGGAAACAGTGGCCGCGGACGACTTCCAACTGACCGTGCTGGATCACTGGACCAGCCCCAACACGGGCGTCACCTACCCCTCGGGCTGGCAGCTCGAGCTGCCCCGCTTCGACCTGACCCTCCAGATTTCGCCCCTTCTTCGGGATCAGGAGATGCAAGTCAGCTTTGTCTACTGGGAAGGCGCGGTCACCGTGACGGGGAACCGGGGAGAGGAGCCGGTCCAGGGGATCGGGTACGTGGAGCTGACCGGTTACGGTTCAGAACGGGAGGGGCTACAACGATAGGGCATGGGAGGGCAGAGGCCGGGGCTGCCGGTCCCCCCGGTCAGGATTCCCGGCCATGAAGGCGTTCCATCGCCAGGCGGACCACTTCCTTCTCGCCTTCAAAGGTCATGATGGACAGGGCCTCCTCCGGCGTAAACCAGGCGGCATCGTCTACCTCGTGACAGGCGTCCGAGATGGTGCCGCCCACCGCCCGCAGCAGGTAGAAGTCCACCCGCTTGTGGACCAGCTCGGGCACCTCTTTGCGATAGGTATCCCAGTACCAGTAGTCGATGGTCTTCAGGAAGCCCTCGTTGACGGTCTCCAGCCCCACCTCCTCGTGGACTTCCCGCAGGGCGGTCTCCAGGGAAGACTCATGGGGTTCCAGGGAGCCCTTGGGCAGTTGCCAGCGGGTTCGCTGGCGGGTGGCAATCAGGGCAATTTCCACCCCGGGTCCCTGGGCGCGCGGCCGATAGGCGACGCCGCCGGCCGAGTAATCCTCCCGAATCCGGTGCCAGGTCCGCTTGGTGTGGGGAGTAATCTCGGGGAGAGAACGGCGCCGGTCACTCATGGCTGACCCCTGCCCGCGGTCCATGCATGGCCGGATCGGTCCCCGGTGCGGCCTGGCCATTTGGGCTGCGCTGGAGCTGCCAGTGTCGATTGTTGGGCGCGCCGGCCAGCGGGCCATCGGCCACCGCCAACGCCAGGGCCTGGGCCACCCGCTCCCAGTTGTCGGGCGGGCGGTTCACCAGGGGCGCGGGCAGGTAAGCCGGTGTGGTGAAGCTCAAGGCGCCGGCCAGGGTGGGCACATCCCACACCCCCCGGGCCCGGGCGATGACCACAAAGGTCTCCATCCATTTGTCCAGCAGGACCAGCCAGGCCGCCAGGGTCTGAGCGGCCTGGTGCAGGGCCAGGGGGCGAGGGCGTCTGCGGCCGGCAAAGCGCCAGTAGAGGGTACCCTCCCGGTCAAAACGGAGCCGCTCTGGCAGCACCGGACCGGGCGCCAGGCCCAGGGCAAACCAGGCGTCCAGACTGCGATGGAGTTCGGTAACCAGCGGCGGCAACAGCGCCTGGGGATGATCCCCCAGGGAGAGAAGGCCGGCCGGCTGGCCAGGAGCATAATGGAGCTCGCGGTTTCGTATGTAGAAATATCCCATAGAACGGCAACTCAATCGGTTACAGATTCGTCCAACCAACCTCAACCTACAGCCACTGGCGCCGCCGGAAAAACAGGAGCATGCCCGCCCCCACGCTCAGGAAGACCAGCCAGATGGCCGGGTAAGCCCAGCGCCAGTACAGTTCCGGCATGTGTTCGAAGTTCATGCCGTAGACCCCGGCCAGAAAGCTGAGGGGGATGAAGATGGTGGAGATGATGGTCAGCACCTTCATCACCTCGCTCATGCGGTTGTTGGCCAGGGCCAGATGGGTCTCGATGGTGCTGCTCACCAGGTCCCGCATGCTGTCGGTCAGATCGGCCAGGCGCACCATGTGGTCGTACACATCCCGGAAGTAGATGCGGGCATCGGCCGGGATGACCTCGTAGTCGGAGCGGGCCAGCCGTTGCATGAGCTCCCGCTGGGGGATCAGGATACGGCGCAGCCGCAGGGCACTGGTCTTGGCCGTCAGGATGTCGTTCAGTAGCACCTCATCCTGGTCCCGCTCCTGGCGGAAGATGGCGTCCCCCAGGGCCTCCACCTGGATCTCGAATTCCTCCAGGAGGGGCACGTAGCTGTCCACCTGGCGATCCAGGAGATCGTAGAGGAGGATGGCCGGCCCCCGGGCCAGTCCCCGCTCCTGGTGATAGTCGGTCCGCCACAATTTGTCGATGACGGGCATGGGCTCATCGTGGATGGTGATGAGATAGCTGTTGCCCAGGAAGATATCCACCTCATGGGTTTCGATGGCCATGCGCTCTTGGCCCAGCCCCAACGTATGCACCACCAGGTAGAGGTAGCTGCCGTAGTCGTCCACCTTGGGCACATGGACGTCGCTGACCACATCTTCGATGGCCAGGGGATGGAACCGGTAGAGCTGCTCCAGAACCAGGGCATATTCCTCGGCACTGGGGGCTTGCATGTCGATCCAGAGGCGTGCCTGGGGATCCCGCACGGCCGACTGCAGCTGCTCCGTGGGGAGCTCGGTGACGATGGGACTGTGGCGATGGCGGTAGAGGGTGCGGATCATGGCGGACGGTCGCAAGTCTGATTTGCGCTTGGATTCACAACCAGCTCACTGCCCTCTCATGGACGTCGCACAGACGGCAGAAACAGGGCATGGGGCCAGGTATGTCCTGCGTCACCCACCAGATAGATGCCGCCGTCCATATCCACCACGAAGACGTTGCCGGCTTCATCTTCCCCGAAGGATGAGATACGCAGGCGGGTGTCGGCCAACTCCTGCACCGCCCACCCGCTGCCATCCCGCTGCAGACCCCAGATGCGGCCGGTACAAAAATCGCCGTAGAGATAGATGCCCTGCAGCCGGGTCAAAAAGCCCCGATAGACCATCCCCCCGGTGATGGAACAGTCGCCCCGGCTGTGGTCGTACTCGGCGACAGGCAGGGTCAGGCCCGTCTGGTCACAGGTGGGCGAGCCATAGCAGTGCATCCCCTCCATGATGCGCCAGCCATAATTTTCCCCGCCGCTGCCGGCGGCCGGCTGAAAGTTGACCTCCTCGTAGCTGCCCTGGCCCACGTCGGCGATGTAGAGGTCCCCCGTCAGGCGGTCAAAGTTGAAGCGCCAGGGGTTGCGCAGCCCATAGGCCCAGATCTCATCCCGGCTGCCCGCCACCTGGGCAAAGGGGTTGTCCGTGGGGATGGTGTAGCTTCCGGTGGCGCCCACCTGGATGCGCAGGATCTTGCCCAGCAGGGTATCGGTGCGCTGGCCTGCGTTGAAGGGATCGCCTCCGCTGCCCCCATCCCCCAGGCCCACGTACAGGTATCCGTCCGGCCCGAAGGTCAGATGCCCGCCGTTGTGGTTGGTGTAGGGCTGGTTCACCAGGAGGATGCGCTCTTCGCTGTCCGGGTCGGCCACGTTCCCGTCCCCGGTGATCCGGAAGCGGGCCACCACCGTGTCGTTGCCCGTACCCGGGTCGGGCTCGCTGGGGGCATCCGGCGACACCGGATTGCCAACGGCGCTGTAGTGGACAAAGAAATAGCCGCCTGTGGCGAAGTCCGGCGGAAAGGCCAGCCCCAACAGACCACACTCGCCACAATTCGAGTTGACCCGGTCCCGGATGTCCAGGAAGGGGTCGGGCAACAGGGTCTCCCCCTGGACGACCCGGATCACCCCCGCCCGTTCCACCACGAAGAGCCGCCCAGAGCCGTCGCCGGCGTGGGTGACGTGCACCGGCTGATCATATTCGCCCACGATGCGCGTCAGGGTAAGCTCCGGCCAGACCAACGGCAAGGTGTTTGTGTCCTGAGCCGACAGGTGCGTCGGATGGAGCCCCAGCAGGCTCAAAGCCATCAGGGCCAGCCAACCCAGCAGCACGCATTTCCGGCGCCCTGCCCCGGGCCATCCCCATGCCCATCTCCATTGCTTCATGCCGCTTCTACCTTTTCCCGAGGGGTTTGCGGGTGTGCCTCAACGACTATGGTCCATCATTTGCCATACGGGTGCAATCATAACATATTTTGCCCCTTCTGATGAACGGGAAAAAACAGGGGGCGGTCATGGAGGACCACCCCCTGGCTCCTACCTGCCGTTGGCCGGGAGACCGGCCGGGTAAACGGCTACTTGCGTCGCATGGTGATGGTCAGCTCATAGGGGTCACTCGCATCGGACGGGATCTGGTAGGCATCCTGGGCGATGGGCTGGTACTGCTGGTGCACCACCACGATGCCATAGCTTTCACCGGGCGTCACTTTGGCGTCCAGCTGGAAGCGGCCCTCGGCGTTGCTCGTCCCGCTGCCGTGGACCATATCGTCCGGGAAGTCCGCCTCCACCCAATCGTCGATGAGGATGCCGGGCTTCAGGAAGACGATGAGCGCGCCGGCGACGGGCTGCCGCTGATTATCCCGGTCCAGTACCACGCCGGTTACGTTCACCGCCCGGGGCCCCGGTGCCGTGCCCCCCTGCACGGTGAAGTTGCCGCTCTGGTTCAGCTCACCGGCGATATAAAGCTCCAGGGTGTACTCCCCGACCGGCAGCCCATCCGGATGGGAAAGGCTGATGTAGTAGCTGCCCGATTCGCCTGCATCCCACACGGCCTGATTCTCCAGCACCTGCTGCCCGTTGAAATACCAGCGGGTCATCCAGGAGGTACCGTTGGCCATGCCCTCATAGTCGAAGAACGCGTACACTTTCTTCAGATTGCTGAAAACCGCCCCCGGATTGACCGGCCGGTCGTTCTCCACCCCTTCCGCAAAGCGGATGGGGCCGAAGCCACCGCCGCCGGAGTTAGCAGGCGGCTGGGGCACGGTTCCCTCGCCGATGATCACCCCGCCCCGGTAGAGGGAGACCCCATCGTAGATCAGCTCCAGTTCGATGAAGCCATCGGGCAGGCCCTCGTCGTTGTAGACGCTGACCCAGCTGCTCCCGCTCTCCCCCTCCTCCCAGGCGAAGGAGTCCCGCAGGCCTTCGAAGCCATCCACATACCAGACATACGTCAGCGTTTTGCCATCTTCAAAGCCGCTGTAATCGAAGACCGCGTAGAGGTCGGTGATGCCGCTGGGGAACTGGACATCCACGCCCACCGGTTGACCGCTCCGATTGACGGCCTGGGCGAAGCGGACGTTGCTGATGGCGGCGCTGCCATCACCCGGCTGGTTGGGGAAGTAGCTCTGGACGAAGTCGATGGCCAGGTTTCCCGTGCGCACCAGGCCGATCTTGCCCACGTCGTCGGTGTTCCCGGCGGTGGGCACCCCCACAAAGCGCCCCCGGTCATCGGTGGCTAGGCCGCCGGAATTGCCGTGGCTCAGCTCCGCATCGGTTTTGATCCACTCGTAGATGCCGTCCCGATCTTCATCCAGGAAGCCCGAGACGATGCCCTTGGTGTAGGTGGGGGTGTTGCCGCCCAGGCCGGGATAGCCGAACATGTTGATCTCATCGCTGATCATCAAGTCGTCGCTGTTACCCAGCTCAATGGGTGTCAGCCCCAAATTGGGGGGCAGAGGTGCTTGTGGGTCATCCACCATCCCAGTGATCTGGACCAGGGCCAGATCCAGCTTTTCGTCCACCTTCACCACCACACCCACATACTTCAGGATGGCCTCGCCCCGCAGGTCGGCCGGCGGCACGGCGATCCCCACCAGGCCGTCGTCGTTGAAGAGGCCGTTGGTCCGGTCGCCGGCCACCACGTGGTGATTGGTCAGGATCAGGCCATCTTCGCTCATGACGGTGCCGCTACCCAGGCTGAACACCTCGAAGTCGTTGTCCGGCACGATCACCTGAACCGTGGCACGCAGGGCCTGGATCACCTGCTCCCGCTCGATGGCAGCCGCCGGTTTGATCACCAACGCGCTGCCCAGCAGGGTCAGGAGCAGAAACAACAGGCTTCCCCAGGGGCGGCGCCGCACACGGCGCCAGGGTTGCCGCAGGATCATTCCTCACCTCCCTTCAGGTTCAGGCTGTCGAAGACCAGCCGGAAGTGGGGCGCTTCCGCCTCCCATTCGACAGCATCGGCCGCCACGGTGACCACCACCAGGTGGCCATCCAGGACAAACAGAAGATCCTGGGCCTGAACCACCACCGGCGGCGCCACAGCGCCGGCCGCGCGGGTGGGATCGGCCACATAGGCGTAGGTGACCAGGACGGCAGGCTGGCCATCCAGGACGGTTACCGATTCGGCCCACAGCTCCCGATAGCGATCCAGGGACTGGCTGCGGCGCAGGCCCCACGCGGTGCGGGCGGCCACCAGGGTTTCCCCCTCTTTCAGCGGCCGGACAAAAGCGCTGATTTCGGCGTCGAAGCTGCTGGCACTCTGGGGGTTCTTCACCCGGAAGGCCAGATCCCCGGCCCGCTGGCCGATCCAGCTGGCGGGCACGGACAGGGTGGGCAGGTCCTCCCCCAGGGAGACGGGCCGGCTGGCGTTCAACGCCCGAAGCTGAATGCCAAACCCCAGGAAGAGGACAAACGCTACCCAGACGATCAGGATCAGATCGTTACGGCGGATATCTTCCGGCTCGGGCGGTGCGTTGGTCACGCTGGGTTTGGCCAGGAGGCGGATCAGCTGAGTCATTGGGTCACCTCCTCGCTGGTTCCATCATCCGGGTCATCGACGCCGGCCGCCGGCTGGGGCGACGGGGCGGTGCCAGGGACGATGCCGGTATTCGGATCGACGGTTTGGGCCGCATTGGGGTTCGTGTCTGGAGTGTGGGCCTGGGCTGACATATGGGCCAGGCGCAGGGTCTCTTCATTGGCCCGGGCCACCAGCCAGAAGACCACGGCCAGGGTCACTCCCGCCACGATAGCGGCGAAGATCAGGTCGCCCCATGGGTTGTAGTGGAGACTATTGCCGGCGCTCCGCTCCAACAGGAAGAAGAAGAGCCCGTGGAGGGCCGCCGCCAGGGTGAATCCCATGGGCAGATAGTAAAACGGGACCTTTTCAAACCGGCTCTGGCCGATGAAGTAGCCCAGAATACCGGCAAAACTGGCATAGGCCAGGGCATTGACCACCATGCGGATGGAGCCGATGTCCAGGTCCACGCCACCATGGGCAAGGACGTATGAAAAGTTGAGCACCGTGGCCAGGCCCAGCCCGGCCGCCACCGCGTAGATGACGCCATCCACCCGTTCGTCGAACTCCGGGTGGTCGAAGACGCTGAAGCGCACAGTCCCATAGATCATGAACTGCTCCACCACGGCCACCACCAGGATACCGCCGAACAGGTGGGCCCACCAGCTGCTGTAGAGCCAGCGATCTACCCCGAAGACCCCCTGAAGGATGGGGCCATGGAGTGCGCCAGCCACCAGCAGGGCGATCAGGAAGACGTTGAAGACCATGCGTTTGGGTTCTGGTTCCAGGCGGTCCATCCGGTAGAAGAAGATGAGCCAGAGGGCTGCCGGAACCAGGCTGAAAATTAGCCCCAGCAGAATCAGGCCCACACCGGCCAGGTTGTCGCCCAAATTGGGCAACAGGAAGTTGAAGATGGCAACGAAAAGCAAGAGGCCGAATAGCTCGAACGCGATGGACGCCCACAGACCTGTCCGATTGTGGGCCACGCGTTCCAGGCGGCTCAGCTCATCGTTGCCGGCTTGAAGTGTTTGCACCGGGTGCCTCCTTTCGATGCGTGGAAATTGGTAGTAAATCCCGGCAGAAATTCGCCGATAGGTTCCACCAGAGGTAATGTCGGCGAATTTCTGCCGTGATATTTACGCCAGACTGGAGTAGAAATGGCGCTGACGGTTGAACTCTGCTCCGAAGTCCAACCGCCGCAGGGGCCGTGGGGCTGAAGTGGGGAGCAGTTTGACACCCTTTTCAGATGCGTGGTACATTCTTTGCAGCTCATTCTAAATCAAGTGCAGGACTATGGACAAGCAGCAAATTTTGAACCTTCGCCGTGTCGGCAATCCGGTCCTGGTCTACAGCCAGGACACCTTCGAGCAGATGCTCCACCACCTCAGTGAGCAGCCTCGTCTGGCGCTGGACACGGAGAGCGACAGCCTGTTCAGCTATTACGCCAAGATCTGTCTGATCCAGATCACCACCTACACCCACCCGGACGGCGATCCAACCCAGGTGACCGACTATCTGGTCGATCCCCTCCGCTTCAGCCGGCTGGATGGTCTGGCCGCGCTCCTGCGGGAGAAGGAGGTGGAGGTGGTGATGCACGCGGCTGAAAACGACATCCTGGTCCTGCAGCGGGAATACGATTTCACCTTTCGCCGCATCTTCGACACCCAGCTGGCGGCCCGCATCCTGGGGTGGCGCCGGGTGGGCCTGGCTGCCATCCTGGAAGAGCACTTCGGCGTGGTCAGCAACAAGCGCATGCAGCGCACCAACTGGGGTAAACGCCCCCTGACGCCGGAACAGATCGCCTACGCCCAGATGGACACCCATTACCTTCTGGCCCTGCGAGAACTGCTGGCCAGCCGGCTGCAGGCGTCCAACCGGTGGGAAGAGGCCCAGGAAGCCTTCCAGCAGCTCACCCAACTGGACTTCCGGGAGCGCAACACCCCGGAACGCACCTTCTGGCAAACCCGGGAAGCCCGCCAACTGCCCCGGGAGGCCACCGGCGTCTTCCAGGCCCTGTGGGAATGGCGGGAACGGGAAGCGCAACAGCAGGACCGCCCCCCCTTCAAGGTGCTACAAAACCAGGCCCTGGCGCGGCTGGCAACGGAGCAACCCACCAGCCTGGCCGGATTGCGGGCGTGTGGCCTGAGCCAGCACCAGGTTCGGCGCTACGGCCAGACCTTGCTATCCTTGATCCAACAGGCCAGGAGCCGCCCCCTGCCGCCCCTCCCCACCTCTGCTCCTCGGCCCGAGGAGAGCCTGGACGCCCAGACCCTGACCCGTTTTGATGCCCTGCGGCAGTGGCGCAGCAACGTGGCCGCGGAACGGGGGGTCGATCCGGACATCGTATTTCCCAACACCGTCCTCCTGGAAATCGCCCGCCATGCCCCCTCCACCCTGGAAGAACTGGCCGAGGTGGAAGGGGTGGGCCCGTGGAAGCTTCAAACCTACGGCCCCGCCATCCTCCAGATCCTGGGCAACTGACCAGCCGTTCCTGCCCCTCTGGCCATGTCGGCCCGTACGTGAATTCTGCGTAACCGAATCCTGTCTCTGGTCGTCATCATGGGGTGAAGCCTGTCATGCGACCTATGTACGTTCAGACAGCCAGGAAGGAATCGGCCATGCCCCAACCCAACATCGCACCTCATTCCCCGAAAGGCAAAATCGGCCCATATTTTGGGCTTTCTGGACGTTTCCTTCACCTGCTGCTGGGTTTGGCCATGTTGATCGCCCTGTGGCCGGGATCCACGCCTGCCGCGCACGCAGCCGAGGCGATCCATGTGGTCCGCCCAGGCGACAGCCTGGGGACTATCGCCCAGCGCTATCAGGTGAGCCCGGAAGTGCTCCAAAAGGTCAACGGCATTGTCGATCCAAACCTGATCCAGATCGGCCAGTCGTTGATCATTCCCCAGGGCGAGCCGGTCGGCACCCTCGCACCGGTTGACGCCGGGGCCTCGACCCTGCCCGGCGATGGAGGCTACCACCGGGTGCAGGCCGGAGAATCCCTCTCCCAGATCGCAAGCCAGTATGGCCTCTCCCTCTCCACCCTGCTGCGCCTCAACGGCCTGCCCGACGCCAACACCATCTGGGTGGGGCAAAAGCTTCGGCTCACCGCCCGGGTGGCCCCCGTGCAAACATCCAGGCCAGCGATTGAGCAGCCCGCCGACCTCATCCACGTGGTCCAGGCCGATGAAACGCTGGCCGAGATCGCCCGGCGCTACGGAACCACCCAGGAACAGCTCATGGTCCTCAACGGGCTGCCGCACCTGAACTTTCTGTGGCCAGGCCAGCGGCTGCGGATCAAGGCAGCCGCGACGTCGGCGCCCGCCAGCCTGGGGGTGGCCGGCGCCCCGGCGGACGGCCAGCGCTGGATCGAGATCGACCTGAGCGACCAGACCCTGACCGCCTGGCAGGGGGACGTGGTCGTCATGCGCACCATCGTCAGCACCGGCAAGTGGTCCACCCCCACGGTCAAGGGCGACTTTGCCATCTACTTGAAGCTGGACAGCCAGCATATGTATGGCGACGACTACGACCTGCCCAACGTGCCGTGGGTCATGTACTTCTACGAAGACTACGCCATCCACGGCGCCTACTGGCACACCAGCTTCGGCATTCCCGTCAGCCATGGCTGCGTCAACATGCGCCCCGAAGAGGCCGAAGCCCTCTACCGATGGGCCTCGGTGGGCACCCTGGTGCGGGTCCACGACTGACCCCAACAGCTCCGAGTATAAGATGGCAGTGTGAACCAGATGTTGACAAGGATGCCCTTCCAGGCCAAAATCAAGTACAATTGAGATGTTTGCTGAAACCTCCGGCTTTTGTTAAACTTACTCCTGCCAGGCAGTTGCCGGCGGGCTGCGGATACTACCCCCAGATGGGGGCGCCATATCCGCCTGTGTCCATGGAGCCTGTGTCAACGGAGACGGTCAGGTCCTGAATCACACCACCGGGACGGCATCAGCAAAGGCGCTGATGGCATGTGCCCAGGCACCTGTTGCAATTCAGCGTTGCCATTTTGCCATTGCAGTTTCGACAAAGATGTCCGACAAAGATAGGCCCACAGGGACCTTTCGTCAGTGGCATGTGACAGCGGGTCACGCCGCAACGAAGCCGTGGGCATCTGGTGGAATCCGCGCACGATCAGGACGGCCATCTGTTGTCTGCCTGTCCCAGGGACATGGCACAACAGCCTTGCCGTCCGTTTTTTGTTACCAGCCTGGATACCCGGCGGTCGTGCGCCGAATCCCTGCCCCGTTATTGACACCGGACAGTTGACGCCGATATTGACGCCAGATGTGGCTAACGACCGATTCGCATGGACAGACGTGTTGAGGAATGCCCTGGTCTGACAGCCGAAGATATAGCCTTCCTTCAGCAGGTGGAAGCCGGCCTGCCCATCACGGCCGACGTGAGCCGGGCTGATGTGCTGCTCTGTTGCCTGCTTGGGCCACAGCAGGCGCTGGTGGTCAGCCACGCCCTTCCCCACTCCATCTCTTCCCTCTATCGGGAAGCAGCCACCGGGCAAATCCTGACGCCCGAGGAGGAGCCCCTCCTGTTCCGCGTCCTGAAAACGGGGCGAAGGGGCCGCCGCTCCCGGGAGCTCTTCAGCAGCGGCGCCCCGGTGATCCAGGATGTGTACCCCATTCGTAACCGGGAACAACGGGTGATCGCCGCCCTGATGGTGGAAACCAACATGATTGCCCACGAGCGCCACCGGCGCCGCCACCGCAGTTTCCGCCAGGCGGTCAACTGGCTCCAGGCCATGTGCTGCCGGGGAGAGCTGGCAGCATGCGCGGAGATGAGCCGCTTCGGCCTGTACGACGGCATCTACCTGGTGGACCGAAACCGCACCATCACCTACATGAGCGGTATCGCCGCCAACCTCTTCCGTTCCATCGGCCTGGTCACCAGCCTCCAGGGCCAGCTTGTATCCGAACTGGAAGCCGAAGACGACCAGATGGTGGAGGAGGCCTTCCAGGCCCAGCGCAGCCAGGAGCGCCGTCACGAAACAGCGGATGGGCGCGTCTGGGTGCGCAAGGTGATCCCTTTGCGCATGCCGCCAAGCTGGCTGCAACGCACCCGGGTGGGCCAGCGTCTGGCCCGGCTGCTGGGCACGGGGGAACGTCAAAGCGTGGACGCGGTGCTGGTGCTGCTCCACAATGCCACCGAGGCAGTGCAGAAGCAGCGGGAACTCAACGTCAAATCGGCCATCATCCAGGAGGTCCACCACCGGGTCAAAAACAACCTGCAAACCATCGCGGCCATCCTGCGTATCCAGGCCCGGCGTTGCGAAAGTGACGAAGCGCGACAACATCTGCTGGATGCAGTCAACCGCATCCTCAGCATGTCGGTGATCCACGAATTCTTGAGCCAGGATGAACACCAACCCATCAACATCCGGGACGTCTGCCAGCGGGTAGCCCAGCAGGTTACCCAGGTGGCGGGTACCCCCGATCAGGAGGTGGCCCTGGTGGTGCGTGGGCCGAACATCCGCCTGCCCGCCAGCCAGGCCACGCCCGCCGCGCTGGTCATCAACGAGCTCATGCTCAACGCCATGGAACATGGCCTGGGGGGCCACGCCAAAGGGCGCATCGAGATCGAGCTGAGCGACCTGGGGGACGCGGTGCGGGTGGAGATCCAGAACAGCGGCAGCGCCCTCCCGCCCGACTTCGATCCCCACCATAGCGGCAGCCTGGGGCTCCAGATCGTCCACACCCTGGTCACCGACGACCTGAAGGGCGAACTGCAGATCGAGTCCATCCCCCAAAATGGCGACAGCACCACGAGTTCGGACCGGGATGAAGTTCTGGGAAACGGCGAGCCGGAGGGCCATTTCCGGGGCACCCGGGCTGTGGTGACCTTTCCCAAACGCTCTTTAAAGGTTGACTAAGGGACGGCTCACGTGTTTAATTCTGCTCATTCACACTTCGTTCACACTGGGTTTAAACCCAGAATCCTGACCAGTTGTAGGAAAAAATACAGGATTTCGTGAAGGGAATGGGTAAATAGTCAGGTAGACAGTCAAGTCGATACCGAGAAAAAGGGTTGCCAACACCAGAGTTTGTTGATGAGGAGACGGGGACGTGGAACGGACACGGATCATCATTGCGGACGATGAGTCATTGATCCGCATGGACCTGCGCGAAATGCTGACCAACCTGGGGTACCTGGTCGTCGGGGAAGTGGGGGACGGGCGCAGCGCAGTCAACCTGGCGCGCGAGCTCCGGCCGGACATTGTCATCATGGACATCAAAATGCCAGACATGGACGGCATCGAGGCAGCCCGAATCCTCACCGAAGAACGGGTTGCGCCGGTCTTGTTGCTCAGCGCATACAGCCAACAGGAGCTGGTGCAGCGGGCGCAAAAAGCGGGCGTGGCTGGCTATATGGTCAAGCCCTTCCGGGAAAGCGACCTCACCCCCGCCATCGAGGTGGCCCTGGCCCGCTTCAGTGAGTTCCGGGCCATGGAACGAGAGGTGGACGATCTCCAGGAAGCCCTGGAAACCCGCAAAGCGGTGGATCGGGCCAAGGGTATCCTCATGGACACCCAGGGGCTGAGCGAAACCGAAGCCTTCCGGAAAATCCAGAAGATGAGCATGAACAACCGGAAGTCCATGCGCACGGTCGCCGACGCCATCATCCTGGCCCACCAGATCAGCGAGCAGTAACGCCGAGGGCCACCGTTGCGACTGTCGATTGTCATGCCCGTCTACAACGAGCGGGCCACACTGGAAACCATTGTGCACCAGGTTCGCTCGGTGGACCTGACCATCGTCACAGCCGGCACGAATGGCTATCTGCCAGGGCCCATCACCCTGGAGCGGGAAATCATCATCGTGGACGACGGATCCACCGATGGCACCCGGGAGATCCTCCAGGGGTGGCAGGCGGCGGGCGAACGAGACCTGAAGATCATCTTCCATGAACGCAACCTGGGCAAGGGCATGGCCCTGCGCACCGGCTTTCAACACGCCACCGGCGACATCATCCTTGTCCAGGATGCGGACCTGGAATATGACCCGCGGGACTATGTCCACCTCTTGCAGCCCCTGCTGGAAGGACGCTCGCCCGTGGTCTATGGCAGCCGCTTCCTGGGCGGTCCCCGGGCGGCCATGAGCCTGAGCCACACCCTGGGCAACAAGGCCCTGACCTTGCTGACCAACCTGCTCTTCGGCACGGCCCTGAGCGACATGGAAACCTGCTACAAATGCTTCCGCCGGGATGTCATCGAGGGCATGCCCCTGCGCAGCCGCACCTTCGAAATCGAACCGGAGCTCACCGCGAAAATTCTCAAGCGAGGGTACACCATCTTCGAGGTGCCCATCCGCTACAATGGCCGCTCCTTCCACGAAGGGAAAAAGATCGGCTGGCGGGACGGCTTCACCGCGGTCAAAACGCTGCTGAAGTACCGGTTCATCGACTGATGCGGGGCAGATAGACTCGTGTCCAGACAGTCATCCTGGCCCGCGATTCCGGCACCGCCCCCCCTGGCCGGGCATGGACGAAGGGTGCTGACGGCCGTCCATTTTGGCGCGCGTGCCGGGCTGTTGGCCCGAGCCGATACCCTGGCCCTTGCCGTCCTGATCCTGGTTGGCTTTGGCCTGCGCCTTGGGCTGCTGGGTCGCTTCCCTTTTCACGCCGACGAAGCCCTGTACGGCTACTGGGCACGCTACACCTGGCCCGACGATCCCCTGTTCCTGCAGGTCTGGCCGGACAAGCCGCCCCTCTTCATCTGGAGCCTGGCCCTGGCCTTTCGCCTCTTCGGGGCCAGCGAAGCAGGCGCCCAGATGGTGAACGTCCTGGCCAGCACCCTGACCATTCCCCTGGTGGCCGCCATCGCCCGCCGTTGGTGGGGGCGTCCTGCCAGCCTGGTGGCCGCCATGCTCCTGGCCCTGAACCCCTTCGCCATCAGCTTCGCGGCCACTGCCTTTACCGATCCCATGTTGGTGCTGGCCGGGACCTTCGGGCTGGCCGCAGCGGCGCGTGGATGGCCTCTGTGGGCAGGGATCGGGCTGGGCGCGGCCATCATGACCAAACAACAGGGCCTGCTCTACGCGCCCCTCATCCTGGCCGTGCTGGCATTCGCTCCGGCCTCTGCCCGCGAGGCAGTTTCGCCTTCCAGTCGGCTGGCCGGGTTGGGGCGCCGGCTAGGCCTGGCCCTGGTGGGCACCGGTCTGGTGGTCCTGCCCATCGTCTATTGGGACAGCCTGCGCTGGGACGTGGCGCCGTCCCCCTGGGATTTGAGCGTGCGCCACTACGGCGGCCTCACCCTCACCCACCCCGCTGACTGGCTCGGCCGGCTGCGGGCGTGGTCGGAGCTGGCATGGTATCTGGCGGCCGGTCGCCTACCCTGGGCCGGCTGGGCCCTGCTGGCTGCGGCCGGGTTGCTGCACCTGGTACAGTCGGGCGTAAATACCACGGCAGAAATTCCGGGTGCCCTCTGGGCGCGCCCCCTCAGGTGGAAACAATTGGCGAATTTCTACCGGGATTTACCAGGCCGGCGAAGATGGCCCGGGACCATGGAACCGGGCCCCTTTCTGCTGCTGGTGGCATGGGGAGCTGGCTTCCTGGCCCTCCACGTGGTGGCCAGCGTCCAGGTCTGGGATCGCTACCTGCTGCCCCTGGCGCCCATCCTGGCCCTGGCCGGGGCGCGTCTGGCTGCCGCGCTGGGGGAGCCGTGGCCAGCGAATCCAGGCTGGCGTAAATCCCCTGGCAGAAACCCGCTGGTGGAAACCCTCAGCAAATTTCTGCCACGATTGACCCGGCCAGGGTGGACCGTGGGCATGTTGCTCCTGGTGGGCCTGTTGGGCATCCAGCCTGCTCGGGTTGCGGCCACCGGCGGCCTGCCCATCGGCAGCGACCATGGCGCCATGACGGGCCTCCACCAGGCGCTCCGCTGGCTCCAGCAAGAGAACCCTGACGGCTACGTCCTCTACCACCGGGTGCTGGGCTGGCACTACCGCTTCTACCTGTACGATCCCATACGCCATGGCCAGGTGGAGCTGCGCTGGTACCCCAGCACCACCTACCTGGCCGACAACGCGCTCAAGACACCCCACCGGCGCAAGTTTCTGCTGGTCCCGGCCTGGGCCCCCCAGCCCGACCTCGCTGCCCGCCTGGCCATGCAGGGGCTGCAGGCCCAGAAGCGCTTGCAGGCCGGCAATTTCACCCTGTACGAGCTGACACAGCCGCCTCGTCCCTTCTGCACCTGGTGCCTCTGTCGAGATCCCGGGGCGCCTGCCCGGATGCCCTTTGCCGTCTGGTCAGGGCCCCAGCTGAGCCGGGAGCAGCCTTCCCCATGACCAGGCTAGCACACATCCGCCATGGCTCAGGCCGATCCTCCGGGCTGCGGAATGGGCTCTTGGCCGCGGGGGCGCTGGCCATCTTTGTGTTGGCCCTCTACCATCCGCTCCTCTTCACCAACCGGGTGCTGGCCAGCGGCGATATTCTGCTCTATTTCTACCCCTATCGGGACTACGCGGCGGCCTCCCTGCGCCAGGGACAGATCCCCCTGTGGAATCCGTACATCTTCCTGGGCGTGCCCTTCCTGGCCAACCCCCAGGCCGCGGTGCTCTATCCTCTCCACTGGCCCTTGAGCTGGCTGCCGGTGACGAAACAGATCTACTGGAGCGCAGCCATCCACACCTGGCTCCTGGGCTTGGGGGGCTACCTCCTGGCCCGCCGCTGGCACGCCAGCCCTGGCGCCGCCCTGGTCACCGGCCTGACCCTGGCCGGCAGCGGCTTCTACGGCGGCCTGATGGGCCACATCAACCAGATGAACGGGGCCACCTGGCTGCCCTGGGCCCTCTGGGCCCTGGCACCGCTACTGCCCGGGCAGCGCCCCAACGCCCCGGGTAGCCGGACCTTCTGGGTAGCCCTCTGCTGGATGGCCGGGTTGACGGCCCTCATGCTCCTGGCCGGCCACACCCAGACGGCGTACATCAATCTGTTCGGCGTCGGCCTCTGGTGCCTCTGGCCCCTGGGGACATACGGCCGATCCTGGCGCCGCCTGGGGGAAGCCCTGCGCGCGACCGGGCTTCCCCTGGCCGCCTACGGCGGTGGTGTGTTGTTGGGGGCCCTCCTCAGCGGCGCTCAGCTCTGGCCCACCCTGGAGCTGAGCGGACTGGGGCTGCGCAGCGGCGGCCTGAGCTATGGGGAGGCCAGCAGCTTCAGCCTTCGTCCCCTCCAGTTGCTGTGGACCCTGCTGCCCTCCTACGGCCTGGCGGACCTGAGCGTGGTCTTCGGAACCCTGGGCTATACCGAATTTGTGGCCCATGTGGGCCTGCTGGGTATGGCCCTGGCCGCCTGGGGCGCCTGGCGCCGGAGTGACCCGCGCCGGAGCTATGGCCTGTTCTTTGCCGGCCTGGGTCTCTTCCTGGCCCTGGGGCGCTGGAACCCGGTCTACTACCTCCTGTACCTGGCCGTGCCGGGTTTCGATCTGTTCCGGGCGCCGGCCCGCTGGATGATGCTCTACACCCTGGGTATGGCCCTGCTGGCCGGCGTGGGCCTGGACGCCCTGCGCGCCCAGGGGCTGGGGCGCATCCCATCCTGGCTACCCCGCGGGCGGGCGTTGACCGCGGATGACATCCGCCCCCGGCTGCTGACCGGCCTGGTGGTGGCCCTGTTGGCCGTGGATCTATGGCTGGCGGCCCGGGCCCTGCCCCACGCTGCGCCCACCGCGCCCCAGGCCGTCTACGACGTGCGCACGGCGCCGGCACACCTGCTCACCGACCCGGTGCGCGCCCAGGTCGGGCCGGGGGCCATGGGCCGCTTCCTCAGCATGAGCACCATCACCTTCGACCCGGGCGACATGGCCGACTTCCGGCGCATCTTGCGGGAGGGAACGTCCCCCCAACTGAGCGAGGAAGCCTTCGCCCAACTGATCGTCGCGCTCAAGGCCCAGGAGATCCTGGCCCCCAACCTGCCCATGCTGTGGCGGGTGCCCTCGGTGGATGGCTTTGACGGCGGTGTGTTGCCCTTGCAGCGCTACATCGACTTCCTGACCCTCTTCATCCCGCCGGACCGGCTGATTGCCGATGGGCGGCTGCGGGAGCAGCTCCAGGAGATCCCGCCCACCCGCCTGCTCAACCTGCTCAACGTGCAGTACGTCATCACCGACAAGGTCCGGGATCTCTGGTTCGAGGGGGTCTATTACGACCGTCAAATTGGGGCGCGGCTGGGTGGCGACGGCCTGGAGCGCCTGACTGTCCACGTGCCAGACCCGCTGGAGGCGACCCACATCGGCCTCATCGGCGCCATCACGGCCAGCCCGGAGGCGCTGGAGGCCCTGGCCGGGGAGAATCACACCGTGGCCACCCTCCAGGTGCGCGAGGCGGGGGAGGTGGTCGCCCAGTTTCCCCTGGTGGCCGGCGGTCAGCCGGGGGCCCAACTGGCCGATGAAGGGCTGGACAGTCCCCTGGCGGCAGCCGGCGGCGCGCGGGTGGCCTTCCAGGATGTGGAGAACGGACGCCAGGAATATCTGGTGGAGCTGGCCTTGCCGCGGCCGCTCACGCCGGCCAACCTGGAGCTGGTGTGGCAGCCTGGCCCCGAGACCCTCACTGTCCAGGCCATCACCCTGATCGACCGACGCACGGGCATGTTTGTGCCGCTGTTGCCCAGCGACCGGGGCCACTTCCGCCTGGTGCACAGCGGCGACGTTAAGATCTACGAGAACCTGGACCTGTTGCCCCGGGCCTACCTGGTCCACGAAGCGATGGCCGTGGACAGCCCGGATGAGGCGCTGGCGCAACTGGCCCATCCCGACTTCGACCCTGCCCGGCAGGCGGTGGTCGAGGAGGAGGTCGCCCTACACGGCCAGCCTGCCCCGGACGACCAGGCCCAGATCCTGAGTTACAAGCCGGAAGCAGTCACCATCCGTACCCAGAGCCGAACACCGGCCTTGTTGGTTCTGAGCGATACCGACTACCCGGGCTGGCACGCCTTGGTGGACGGCGAGCCGACGCCCATCCTGCGCACCAATTACCTCCTGCGCGGGGTGCTGGTCCCGGCTGGCACCCACACCGTGCACTTTGTCTATCAGCCGGAAAGCTGGCGAAAGGGGCTGTGGGTCAGTGTCGGCGGCGCGCTCCTGCTGGGCCTCTGTCTAGCCTGGCTGGCCTGGGGACGTATTCGGTCTCCCCGGGCATCTGGTGTATAATCCCAGTCACAGGTCGGACCAACCGCTTCAACGACCAATGGCAAACAGGGGCTGGCCACAGCGGAGGAAATGCTCGTATGACAACGGTCAACCGCATAATTGTGACCCTGTTGTGGTTGACATTGCTGGTCTGCAGCGCCTACGTGGCTGCCGCACCGCTGGCAGCCCTGGCCCAGGTGGAGGAGTGGCTGCAACAGCTGGCGGCCTGGCTGCAGGCCCATCAGACGGCCAATCCCACCAATTTCCTGATCGGGCAGGTGGCCTTTGGGGTAGTGACCATCCTGATCTTCGGCCTGTTGATCACCCTGGAAGTCTGGACAGGCCAGCGTCGCGGCGTCCGGATACGCACCGTCCGGGGAGGCTCGGCAGAGCTGGACACGGCCAGCATCAGCCGCCGGCTGGCGTGGCACCTGGATCAGCTGGCGGAAATCGTCCGCGTGGTGCCGACGGTGAAATCCCGCCGGGGTGCGGTGGACATCAAGCTGGAGATCGAAGCGGCGCCGGACATCGACGTGACCATGAAGACCGACGAGGTGGTAGAGGTGACCCGGGATATCATCGAGCAGGATATGGGATTAAAGCTGGGCAAGCTGGACGTCCACATGCGCTACGCCCCCATCGACCCCGAATGGGTCCAATGATCGACCCTGGCGAAGGCGGCCCGTCCCTTCCCCGCCCACGTCTAACCCACCACCTGCCCTGCGTCCAGGCCCATGCATGTTCGCCAGCTCCTGCGGAACACCGTCGAAAATCTGCGTGCCTTTCTGAATGCCATTCCCATCGGCAAACCGCCAGCGATGACGTCCATGCGTGAAGAGCAACCGTCTCCAGACGGCCTCCCCCTTTTCCCAGAAGCCCAACCTGATCCCACGGTGACAGAGAACCAGGCCCTGCCAGCGCCGGGTGAGCCGGACGTGCCGGACTCCGCGGCAGCCAGCGGGGAAGAGCCGGTACTCGAAGGGGAAGCGCCCCCAGAGGCGACACAGGAGATGCCGTCCCCAGACGAGGCGCCTGCGCCACCGGCGATGGCGCTGCAGCTCAACGGCCATGCCGTTGGGCTCGTGGAAGTGTTGGAAAGCCTGTTGTTCGTGGCCGACGGACCGGTGGATCCGGCGCAGCTAGCCCGGGTGTTGGGGCAGCCCCGCGCCGCGGTGGAGGAGGGGCTGGCCACCCTGGCTCGCCAGTATCGGGAAGGGGGGCGAGGGTTGCGGCTTCAGGAGTACAAGGGGAAGTATCAGCTGGTGACCATGGCCGAAGCTGCCCCCTACGTGGAAGCCTTCCTCAATGTGGAGAACAGCAGCAGGCTCAGCGGCCCGGCGCTGGAGACCCTGGCCGTGATCGCCTATCGGCAGCCGGTGACCCGGGCCCAGATTGAGGCCGTGCGCGGGGTGGACTGTGCGGGGGTTCTACGTTCCCTCATGCAGCGGGGCCTGATTGCCGAAGTGGGCCGGCTGGAGATGCCCGGCCGCCCCATCCTCTACGGCGTCACAGAATTCTTCCTGCAGCACTTCGGCCTGACCGACCTGGCCGAGCTGCCGCCCCTGGAACAGGAGGAGGCCGACCTGCTGACCACGGCCACCGCCCTGGCGGAACAGCTGGAAGCGGACCCGGACTGAACGGCTCAACCTCGGATTGCTCACCCATGCCTGAGTAGCCATGCCTCATCCGGCCTGGCTTTCCACTGTTCCCGCTCCTGACGGAGCTGGGATAGAAGCAGTTGCCTCGTTTCTTCCCCATCGAAAAATGGGCAACTTTCGAAAAAGGTGATGAGCTCATCCAGGCGGGCGAGGATATCCCGCCGGGGCTCTCCGACACGTTGGCCCATACCGGACCCTCTCTTTATCCACGATTCTGGCGCACGGTGGTGCTGAAGGATGAATTCAGCATCGCGGAAACGGGTGGTGATGTGTCGGTGAGCCAGCCAGTTGGACCAGTAGAGGATGGAGCCGATCACCAGCCCTATACCGACAAGCATCACCAGAATGGAACCCAACAAAAACTCCATGGCGTTTACCCTGTTGTCCCTTGCAGGTTCAGTTCCCGAGCCAGGTGACAGCTCACGAAGTGACCGGGCGACACCTCATCCCAGGACGGTGTCTCTTCCCGGCAGATATCCCGGGCGTAGCGACAGCGGGGGTGAAAATAGCAGCCAGACGGCGGATTAGCTGGGTTGGCGACCTCGCCCGCCAGGATGATGCGCTCCGTCTTCAGATCCGGGTCTGTCTTCGGTACTGCTGACAGGAGGGCCTCGGTGTACGGGTGCCTGGGATTGGTGAAGAGCTCGTGGGTCTCGGCCATCTCCACCAGTTTGCCCACATACATTACACCGATGCGGTGTGAAATGTGCTTTACCACGGAAAGGTCGTGGGCGATAAAGAGATATGTGAGCTTGAACTGTTCTTGCAGGTCCAGCAGCAGGTTCAGAATTTGGGCCTGGATCGATACATCCAGGGCAGAGACGGCTTCGTCGCAGACGATGAGACGGGGGTTGATGGCCAGAGAACGGGCAATGCCGATCCGTTGGCGCTGCCCGCCGGAGAAAGCGTGGGGATAGCGTTTCAGGTGTTGGACCTCCAGGCCAACCAGTTGGATCAGTTCCTTGACCCGCTCGTTGATTTCCTGTTCTGTGCCCAAATGGTTGTATCGTAACGGCTCGGCGATGATGTCCCGAACAGTCATGCGAGGATTCAAGGAAGAGTAAGGATCCTGAAAGATCATGTGCATGTACCGGCGTACAGCCCGGAGCTCCCGTCGATCCATCTGCGCCAGATTGACCCGACGCCCATCCGGCAGGCGGAACCAGATCTCCCCCTCGCTGGGCGAAATGGCGCGCACAATACAGCGCCCCAGGGTTGTCTTGCCACTGCCGGATTCTCCCACCAGCCCAAAGGCCTCCCCTTCGTGAATGTACAGGCTTACGTCGTCCACAGCCCGGACATGGCCAACCACGCGACGTAAAAACCCCTTCTCAATGGGAAAGTATTTTTTCAAATGGTTAATTTCCAGGAGTTTCTCCGCGGAAGTCGGATGCCTCGCTGGCGATACATTCATGGGACCAGCTCCTCTTCCTCGCTATACAAAAAACAGCGAACTTCATGATCATGGCCCACGTTCACCAGGGCGGGAATGCTGACGTCGCAGCGCCCCTGCAAGGCCTCCCGGCAACGGGAATAGAACCCACATTGGCGGGGAAAATTCAGCGGAATGGGAACATTGCCCTCCACCGCGTCCAGGCGTGTACGCGGCTGGCCCTGGATCCGGGGGATGGATTGGAGAAGACGCCTTGTGTAGGGATGCAACGGATTCCGGAAGAGTTCGCGGGTGCTGGCTCGCTCTACTACCCGCCCCAGATACATCACATTGACCTGGTCGGCGATTTCCGCGATAACACCCAGGTCGTGGGTAATGTACATGATGGCCATGCCAAATTCATCTTGTAACTGCTTCAACAGCTCAAGCACCTGGGCCTGCACGGTCACATCCAGCGCGGTGGTCGGTTCGTCGGCAATCAGCAGGCTGGGGTTGCAGGAGAGGGCCATGGCGATCATGACCCTCTGACGCATTCCGCCAGAAAGCTGGTGGGGATATTCCTTAAATCGCTGCACCGGATTGGAAATTTCCACCCGAGCCAACATATCCAAAGCGATCTCGCGGGCCTCCCGCTTGTCCGGGGTGCGGTGCAGGAGAATTGCTTCCATGATTTGATCCCCGATGGGATGCACGGGCGAAAGGCTGGTCATGGGCTCTTGAAAAATCATGGCAATATCAGCACCACGGATGGCCCGGATCTCGGGACCTTTAGGATCAAGCTGGGCCAGATCGACCGATGCGCCATCCTTGCGATGAAGCCAGATGTGCCCCCCAGCGATGAAGCCAGGTGGCGGCACGATCCGCAGGATGGACTGGGCGGTCACGCTCTTCCCACAGCCGGACTCACCGATGATCCCCACGGTCGTGCCGGGCATAATGTCCAGGTCGACCCCGTCTACGGCCTTCAGGATACCTTCGTCCGTCTTGAAATAGGTTCGCAGCCCACGAATCTCCAGAAGTTTAGGGTGTGTGCCATTCATCATAAATCAAATCTTTCCCTCGGGCGTTCAATCGGCCCATGCCCTAGCCTGGACAGCATCTACTCCGTCTCTCACGGTAAGATTCACCGGGCCATCCAGCCGCCATCTACCGTCAGGATCTCACCGTGGACATAGTCCGAAGCCGAGGAGGCGAGGAAGACAACAGGCCCCTTGAAATCCTCAATCCGTCCCCAGCGGCCGGCCGGAATCCGATCCAAAATGGCCTGATAGCGCACCGGATCTTTGCGCAGGGCTTCAGTATTGTCCGTTTCCACGTAGCCCGGAGCAATGGCGTTCACGTTAACCCCCTTGCCAGCCCATTCGTTGGCCAACGCCTTGGTGAGGCCGGCCACGGCATGCTTCGCGGCGGCATAGCCGGGCACGGTGATGCCCCCCTGGAATGAGAGCAGAGAGGCGGTGAAGATAATCTTGCCCCTGCCCCGAGCCAGCATCTCCTTGCCGATCTCCCGGCTGAGGATGAACTGGGCCGTCTGGTTCACCTGGATGATGGTATCCCAGTACTCGTCCGGGTGTTCCGCTGCCGGCTTACGCAGGATCGTCCCGGCGTTGTTGACCAGGATATCGATGACCGGGAAATCGGCTTTCACCTGGGCAATGAACTGGTACAAAGCAGCTCGATCGCTGAAATCGCACTGGTAGGCGGTAAAGTTTCGCCCCAATTGGCGGACTTCCCGCTCGATCTCGCTGTCGTGGAGGGGCAGGGAGGCGCTCACGCCGATAATATCAGCGCCGGCTTCGGCCAGGGCCAGGGTCATGGCCCTGCCAATGCCCCGCCGGCAGCCGGTCACCAGGGCCACCTTGCCATCCAGTCTGAACAGATCCAAAACCGACATGCTACACCTCCAATAGGATTTTCATGTTGGCACCTCCCTGCTCCATCTCCTCAAAGCCAGCCTGAAGCTGCTCCAGAGGACGGACAGAGGTGATCAATTTGTCCAGGGGAAGACGACCAGAAGCAGCCAGCTCAATGGCCCGCTGGAAATCCTCCTGTTCATAGACCCGAACGCCCCGCAGCCGTAATTCCCGCCAGAAAACCCGGAAGAGGTCGACGGCTGGCGGCTGGCCGAAAATGGCCACCACCACAGCCAGTCCTCGCGTCCGCAGCAGCTCCGTCATGGTTCTGGCACCCGCTGCCGAGCCCGAAACCTCGAAGACCACATCAGCGCCGGCACCGTTGGTCTGCTGTTGCACCAGCCCGGGGAGATCTTCTTCGAGCGGATTGACAACCTGGAAGCCCAATTCTTGGATCAGTGCCAACCGGTGGGGATTCACGTCACTCACCAATACATGGGCGCCCTGCTCCCGAGCAACCAGGGCGATCAACGTGCCGATGGGGCCACCCCCAATCACAACCACCTGGTCGCCCGCCTTCACCTCGCCCAGGCGCACGTCATGACAGGCGACGGCCAGGGGCTCGATCAGGGCCGCCTGTTGGAGGGAAAGGGTCTCGGGCAGGCGAAAGACCGTGTGGGCCGGCACCGTCCAAAAGGACTGAAAGGCACCCGGCGTATCGATGCCCAGGAATTTGAGGTTGTGGCAGATGTGGCTGTGCCCTGCCTGGCAGGCGGGACATACACCGCAGGGATCCAGGGGCATGACCGTGACCGGATCACCCACGCGAATCCCCTGCACCTGGCTCCCCACCGCGTGGACGCGCCCGGACATCTCGTGCCCCATGATCTGGGGCATCCGCACCCGCCGATCCATGGCGCCGTGGAAAATGTGGAGGTCCGTCCCACAGATCCCGCCATAGGCCACCTGGATCTGCACCTCGTTCGGACCGGGCGGGCGGGGGGTACAGGTTCCTACCCGGATCCGACGATCTCCTTCATAGAATACGGCCTTCATGTATCACCACCTTATGAATTATCCAGATGAATTAACATTTGGATTGTTTACAGAACACAACCGCTCACTTGTAGGGATCGGCGGCGTCCCGGAGGCCATCCCCCACAAAGTTAAAACACAAAACGGCCACCACCACAAACACGGCGGGGATGAACAACCAGGGACTTTGGGCCAGGCTGCGAATATTCTGGGCGTCCTGCAGGAGGACCCCCCAACTGACCGCTGGCGGACGTATGCCGATGCCAAGGAAACTCAGGGCTGTCTCCCCTAAAATCATGCCCGGTACGCCCAGCGTCAGGCTAACAATCAAATAACTGGCAAAGGATGGCAGCAGATGCCTGACAATGATGTGGAAATCCCCCACGTTGGAGACCCGGGCGGCCATCACAAAGTCGGCCTCCCGCGTCTCCAGGAGCTTGCCCCGCACCGTGCGGGCCAGGCCGGTCCAACCCACCGTAGCCAGCACCACCGTGATGCTGAAATAGACCTGGACTGAGGTCCAGTGGGGGGGAAGGGCGGCGGCCAGGGCAATCCACAGGGGAATGGTAGGAATAGAGATGATGAACTCGATCAGGCGCTGGATGATGAGATCCACGGTACCGCCAAAATAACCGGATATGCCGCCCACCAGACACCCGATCACGAAGCTCACCAACACACCGACAAAACCGATGGAAAGGGAGATGCGAGAGGCGAAGATATTCCGGGAATAGAGATCCCGTCCGAATTCGTCGGTCCCAAAGGGGAAAAATTTCACGGGGCCATCCACGCCAATGAGGTGAATATCCGTTTCCAACAGGCCCAATAACTTGTACGAATATCCCCGGGCAAAGAAGCGCAGCGGATATCGAACCTCAGTGTCCTCCACATAAGTACGTTGGAGGGTTCGCATGTCGAGGCTTTGCTGTCGGCCATAGATGAAGGGTGGAAAATGGAACTGGCCCGACTCATCCCAGAAGTGGATACGCTGCGGCGGCGCCAACGCAAAATCTGCATTTCGCTCCTGGTAGGGGTGCAGGGCGAAGAAATCCGCAAAGATGGCCACAAGATAGAAAATCACCAAAATCGACATGCCTAGCAGGGCCAGCCTGTGTTTGCGGAATTTTCGCCAGACCAGTTGCCATTGGGAGGCCAGGTAATAGCTTTCGTCGTGCAGATCGGGTTGACGAGCAGTTTCGGTCACGACCATGTTACACTCCCCCCTAAATTTTCATCGTACCGGTCTTCATTCGGTCCCTTTCTCCATGCGGATCCGGGGATCTACCACCACCAGCAGAATGTCCGACACCGTGGTTCCGATCACGGTGAGGATGCTCATAAACAGGAGAATCGAGGCGGACAGAAAAGTATCCTGCGAGATCAGGGCACGGAACAACATAGGCCCGGCCGTAGGCAGCCCCAGGACAATATCCACGATGGTGCCCCCCGAGATCAGGGCGGGAAACAGCCACGCCAGATTGCTGATCAGCGGGTTCAAAGCCACCCGCACAGGATACTTGAACAGGAGCCGGGTCTCGCTGACGCCCTTGGCTCGAGCGGTGATGACATATTGCTTCTGCAGCTCGTCCAGGAGTGTGGCCCGCAGGACCCGGATCAGGCCGGCTGCGCCGCTGGTACTGAGTACCAGGATGGGAATGGGCAGGTGCTTCAGCATGTCGATGACCTTGGCGGTGCTCCAGGGCGCATCGATATATTCGGGCGAAAAGAGGCCGCTCAAGTTGGCGCCGAAGAGCTTAAAAGCCAGGAAGAGAAAGACCAGCGCCAGCATGAAGTTGGGAATGGCTAGCCCCAGGAATCCCCACACGGTGATCACATAATCCCCCAACGAATATTGGTGGGTGGCCGAGTAGATGCCGATGGGAATCGCGATGGCATAGGTGACTAACGTGCTCAGGATGGCCACCGTAAAGGAAAGGGCCAACCGTTCCCGAATGAGCTCCCCCACGGGTTTTTGCCACTCGTAGGAAAAACCGAAATCTCCGCGAAACACGGATCCCAGCCATTTCAAGTAGCGTTCGTGCATGGGCAGATCGAGCCCATATTGGGCCTTGAGCGCCTGGATCATCTCCTCGGTGATGACATCACCAGCCTGTTGCTCAAGGCGGCTGATATAGGTGGACAAATAGTCGCCTGGCGGGAGCTGAATGACCACAAAGGTAACAATGGTGACCATCCAGAGGAGAAAGAGCAGGTAGATTGACCGCTGGACCATGTAGCGCGTCATACATCAACCCTCCTTGAACCTGCACAGCATCCGTGCAGCCCGGGGAATCTCATCTATGGGAAAAGACAGGGGCAGAAAACCATTGCGGCCCAGCATATCCCAAAACTTTCATTTTGTCAACAATTGACAATCGACTCAAAATCGAGTATACTCCCCATACCGTGAATCCCAACAGGGTCCATGACTCCATCCATCACGTGGCCAGCGACATTTCTGCCCCCACAAGTCGTGGCCCCCATAGACCGTTCCTGTTCGCCTGGAAAATTCATCCAATCCCTTCGACAAAGGACGTGGGACATGTTGATCGCAGAACTTGAATCAAGACATTATCGCATCCCGTTGCCCACCCCCATGACCGACTCCACCCATGGCAACATGACCCATTTCGAAGTGGTCATGGTCCGCCTTCGTACCCAAAATGGCATCGAGGGGCTGGGGTACACCTACACCATTGGCCAGGGCGGAGCAGCCATCCGCTCCTTGATCGAAGAAGCCCTGAAACCAGTGGTACTTCGCAAAGACGCTCGACGTGTTGAAGCCATCTGGGAGGAGATGTGGTGGCGGCTGCACTACGTGGGCCGGGGAGGATTGGCCAGCTTTGCCATCAGCGCCGTGGATATCGCCATCTGGGACCTGATCGGCAAGCATGACAAGGTGCCGTTTTGGCGACTCCTGGGCGGCCACAGCAATACCGTCCTGGCCTATATTGGGGGCATCGATCTGCACCTGAGCCTGGAAGAGCTGCTGGCCCAGACCCGGGAGAACCTGGCCCGGGGGTATCGCGCCATCAAAATCAAGGTCGGACAGTCCCACGTCCGAGAGGATGTCGAGCGGGTCCGTGCAGTGCGCGAGCTCATCGGCCCAGATATTCGCCTGATGGTGGATGCCAACATGCGGTGGAATGTGGAAACGGCCATTCGCACAGCCAGACAGCTTCAAGAGTACGACGTCTACTGGCTGGAAGAGCCAACCATCCCGGACGACGTGGCCGGCCATGCCCGTATCGCCCAGGAAGGCGGAGTGCCCATCGCCACAGGTGAGAACCTGCATACCCTCTACGAGTTTCGGCAGATGATCCAGCACGGAGGCATCGCCTTCCCCGAACCGGATGTCACCAACATCGGGGGGATCACCAACTGGCTGCGGGTGGCCCGGCTGGCCCATGCCCATAACCTCGCCGTGACCACCCACGGCGTCCACGAGCTGCATTTGCATCTGCTGGCGGCCATCCCCAACGCGTCCTACCTGGAAATCCACAGCTTCGGGCTGGAGCGATTTATCCTTAATCCGCCCCAGCTCCAGGATGGCGTCATGGTGCCCGGCGAGGCGCCAGGTCATGGCGTCCACTTCGACTGGGAGGCGCTGGCACCCTACCTGGTTGCTCCCCGAGAAACCGAAACAGCGCCCTTCGTGGCCACCGCCTGAGTCGCACGATGGAGATGGCCTGGCTTTCTCCGTCGGGGCACCGGCTTCCCAACCCTCAGGCATGCAGTCGTCTCTCACAGACGAAGGAGGTGAAGCACCTGCAGATAATCTCACTTGTCTCCATATTTTGGGATATGTTTTGGTTCAGGACCTGACACAAGGAGATGCTGACCATGTCTCACAAACGACTCTTCCTGCTCGTGAGCCTGCTGGCCTTTCTGGCTTTGATGCTGGCTGCCTGTGGCCGGCGAAACCAGACACCCACGCCGGCGCCAACAGCCCAGGCAGAAGCGCCCGTCCAGGCACCGGCTGCAACCCAGGGCGACGCTTCTGCGGAAACGGCCGCCAATTCGGAAGCCGCCGGTGCAGAGACCACCGGTGCAGAAGATACATCCGACCGGACGTACCCCTTCCAGTATGGCACCCTGGCCGAATACGAGGCGGCTACGGGCAACACCATCACCCAATTCAATGAATCTCCCCTTCTGGCTCAAAAGGTAGCCAACGGTGAACTACCGCCGGTGGAAGAGCGACTCCCCAAGGAGCCAGTGGTGGTTCAGCCCCTCTTCGCCGTGGGAGAATATGGCGGTGAACTGGCCGGCCCTGCCACCAGCCCCACCTGCTGCGGCTGGGATGAAATCGAGGTCCGCCTGCAGAAGCTCTTTACCATCGGCCCGGATCTGGTCACCATCATTCCCAATATCGCGAAGGGCTACGAGATCTCCGACGATCAGACCACCTATACCATCTACCTGCGGGAAGGGCATCGGTGGTCGGATGGAGAGCCCTTCACGGCCGAGGATTTCCGCTTCTACTACGAGGATGTGGTGTCTAACCCGGAACTGAGTCCCGTGCCGCCCTCCCTCTACCTGGTCGGCGGCGAGCTGGCCAAATTCGAGGTTATCGACGAGACGACCGTCCGCTACACCTTTGCCGAGCCCAACCCCGGTTTCATCGTGGCCCTGGGCTCAGAATTTGGCAATCGGGGCTTCCTCCCGGCCCATTACTTCAAACAGTTCCACATCGACTACAACCCCGACGCCAATACCCTGGCCGAAGAGCAAGGTTACGCCGACTGGGTAGAACTTTTCAACGCCAAGAAGGTCCCCTACAACTATACCTGGAACCTGGGCGCAGAGACCGACCCCTACGCGCCCACCCTGAACACCTTCGTCTTTGCACGGGAAGATTCCTTCGGCAACAAGTATTACGAACGGAATCCCTACTTCTTCAAAGTTGACGTCGCCGGCAACCAGCTCCCCTACACGGATAGCGTACGGCGGATCCTGGTGGAGGACCTGCAGGTCCAGGACTTAAAGGCCATTGCCGGGGAATATACCCACCACGGATGGGGCAAGCTGCTCAGCGTCCCCACCTATCGGGAAAACGAAGAGGCCGGCAACTACCGCACCGTGATGGTTCCCTACGAGCGGGGCAATGAATATGCCATCATGTTCAACTTCACGGTGGAGGATCCGGTATTGCGGGAGATTTTCTGGGATCCACGCTTCCGACAGGCCATGTCCCTGGCCATCAACCGGGAAGAGATCAACCAGCTGGTCTACTTCGGCCTGGCCACCCCATCCCAGGCGGCGCCAACCCCCAACTCCCTCTACTACGAACCCTGGATGACCGACTACTACGCCGAATACGACCCGGAGAGGGCCAATCAGCTCCTGGATGAAATGGGGCTCGACCAGCGGGATGCCAGCGGGTATCGCCTGCGCCCGGATGGCGAAACCCTCTTCCTCAACTTCCAGGTCTCCGTGCCCGAGGAAGCCTGGCAAAAGATCGGCGAGCTGGTCACAGACTACTGGAACGCGGTGGGCGTGAAGACCAACTACAAGATCATCGACGTAGGTCTGTACAACGAACTGCGAGATGGCAACGCCGTTCAACTCGCGGGGTGGGCGCTAGATATCACCGACATCGAAGATATCAGCAACGGGCTGGGGAACCTGCGACCGTACTGGGGTGCCCGGGCCTCCGGCCATCCATGGCAGGAGTGGCTCCTGGAGCAGGAGCGAAAGGAGAAGGCCCAACAGGCTGGCGAAGGAACCGAAGCCCAATCCCAGGAAGCCGGCGAAGAAGAAATAGTGGGCGAAGAACCGCCGGACGAGATCAAGGAACTGTGGGAGCTGGGCGAGCAGTATCTGGCCCTGCCCTACCGGTCGGAGGAGCAGATCGCCGTGGGGAAGGAATTCTATCGCAAGGCATTTGAACCGCTGTACATGATCGGCACCATCCAGCGGCCGCCCCAGCCCCTGCTCTTCAAAAAGAACCTCTGCAACACGCCGCCCGAGGGTACCCAGGGCGTCTGGAGCTGGAGCTATCGTCAGTGGGTCCTCTACATGCCCGAGCAGTGGTACTTCGCTTCCGACGGCGAATGCCCCTGATGGCACTGTTCCTCCGGAGACTTCGGGATGGGTGTTACCCCATCCCGAAGTCGAACCGTTGATTTCCAGCGCATGAGCCTGCCGAAAGAAACATTCACATGCAGCACAGACACATGGAAACACAAACCCACAGCCAACAACCCAAGCTCAGCGCGGCCTCAAAGCGCGCCCTGGCCTACACCAAAGGCCCCGAATGGTTCTGCGAGTTCAAGGAGTACGACCTGGGTGGCGACCTGGCTTACCAGGAGGGCGTGGTGCGCCGCGATCCCAGCGCTGTCATCCAGATCGACGATACCTACTACGTCTGGTACACCAAAAGTACCGGCGAGACCGCAGGCTTTGGCAGCGGCGATCCGTCGAAGAAGGTCTTCCCTTGGGACCTGAGCGAAATCTGGTATGCCACTTCCCAGGACGGATGGACGTGGCGTGAACAAGGACGTGCCATCGGGCGCGGGCCCGCCGGCGCTTTCGACGACCGCTCCGTCTTTACCCCGGAAATCTTCGTCCATGAGGGCAAGTATTACCTGGTGTACCAGGTGGTCCAGGCCCCCTACGTGTTGCGGGTCAAAGAGCATGTCGCCATGGCTGTGGCGGACTCTCCAGATGGTCCCTGGCGTAAGTTGCCGGCACCCATCCTCTCCCCCGCCGACAACGGCATCTGGCTGGGCGAGAAAGACGATCGCTTTGCGGTGGTGGAAAAAGGAGACTTCGACAGCCATAAGGTTCACGACCCCTGTCTCATCTACTACCGCGACCGATTTTACCTCTACTACAAGGGAGAGCAGATGGGCGAGGGCATGACCTTCGGCGGCCGGGAGATCCGCTGGGGCGTCGCCATCGCCGATCAGCCCGAGGGCCCCTATGTGAAGAGCGAGTACAATCCCATCACCAACAGCGGTCATGAAGTGTGCATCTGGCCCTACCGGGGCGGGATCGCCGCCGTCCTCACCACCGACGGCCCCGAAAAGAACACCATCCAATACGCGGAGGATGGCATCAACTTCGAGATCATGGCTGTGATCAAAGGGGCGCCAGAGGCCATGGGCCTCTTCCGCACTCCCGACCACGACACAAGTCCCCTGGCCGGCATCCGCTGGGGACTCTGCCACCGCTACGCGGCGAACCGCAACTGGCAGTATATCCGCCGCTTTGAAACCTACTTCCCCCGAAGGGTGTAGATCCCCGAGAGTGAGGTCCAACATGCTCCGAAGAATTCCGGCTCCCAGGCGAACGACCCTATCCATCATCTTCGTGCTCGCACTCGTCCTCCTTGCATCGGGCATGCTTCTGGTTGCCATGAATCGCGAACGACCCGCCAGCCAACATTGGGAATGGGATATCTACCCGGTGCCTGTCGCTCCAGGGGATGGGTATCGATGGGAACTCCTGCCCATGTCGGACGACTTCAACTACACTGCCCCTGCCGACGACAAAGGCCCCCAATTCACCCAAAAGTGGCAGGATACCTATCACAATCCCTGGACCGGCCCCGGTCTGACCGAATGGCAGCGAAATCACTCTTGGGTGGAAGGCGGACACCTGGTCATCGCGGCCAGCCGCAAGCCAAACAGCAAGCAAGTGTACGCCGGGATCATCACGTCCAAAGAAAGGGTAATCTATCCCGTCTACGTGGAGGCCCGGGCGAAGATCAGCAACCTCGTCCTGTCCTCCGCCGTGTGGATGCTGAGCCCCGACGACACCCAGGAAATCGACATCCTGGAAGCCTATGGCAGCGACCGACCTGACCAAACGTGGTTCGCCGAAAGGGTACACCTGAGCCACCACGTCTTCATCCGCGAGCCGTTCCAGGACTACCAACCGACGGATCCAGGCTCCTGGTACTACGATGGCACCATCTGGCGGGAAGATTTCCATCGCTACGGCGTATACTGGCGCGACCCCTGGCACCTGGAATACTACATCGACGGCCAGCTTGTGCGCACCGTGTCCGGGGCATCCATCATCGATCCCCTTAACTACACCAATGGAACTGGCCTGAGCAAGGCGATGGACGTGATCATCGACATGGAAGACCAAAACTGGCGATCGGATAACGGCATCACCCCCACCGACGAAGAACTGGCCGACGACAGCAAACGCTTCTTCTACGTGGACTGGATCCGCTTCTATCAGCTGGTGCCCGAGGGCAACCAGTAGTTCAAGCTCGTTGGGGCAGGGCAAGCCCCGACGAGTGCTGTCTGACCGACAACGGTGAAACATATCAGCCCCTCAGGCCTGCCCTTGACAAAGGGTGGGCCTTTTTGTATATTGCCCTTACGCAGTTCCACATTATGAATACTTGTTTCAAAAACACAAGCGCAGAGCCACCATGCAAGAACCCTACCCCGGCACCCAGGCCGTGGTCCGGGCGCTCTCCCTCCTCAAAGCCTTCAGCGATGCCCGGCCAGCCTGGCACCTGACCGAATTGGCCCAGGCTGTGGGCCTGAATAAGACCACCGCCTACCGGTTGCTCAGCACCCTGGAGCGGGCCCAGTTCCTGGTGCGGGATCCGGCCACCGGCGCCTACCGCCTGGGCCCCGAGCTGATCGCGCTGGGCGCTTCGGCCCTGCGCTCCAACGATCTGCGCAGCATCAGCCGCCCGAGTCTGGAGGCGCTGGCTGCGGAGACGGGCGAAACCACTTCCCTGGAGATCCTGGTGAACGATCAGGTTTTGATCCTGGATGAAGTCTCCACCCGCTATCGGCTGGGCGTCTCCCAGGACGTGGGCAGCCGCCTGCCCGCCCACGCCACTTCCACGGGCAAGGTCCTCCTGGCCCATCAGCCCGCGGCCATGGTGGAAGCCCTCCTTCAACAGCCCCTGGCCCGCCTGACAGAGCGCACCCTCGTGGATCCGACCATGTTGCGCCAGGAGCTGGAACAGGTGCGCAGGCAGGGATATGCTGTGGCCGCCGGAGAGCTGGAGGCCGGCTTTGTGGCGGTGGCCGCGCCCATCTTCGACCATCATCGCCAGGTGGTGGCGGCCGTGAGCGTGGGCGGCCCCAGCACCCGACTAAACGAGGCCCATTGGCCTGCCCTGGTGGAGCAGGTTCAACGCTGTGCCCGTCACATTTCCCACCAGTTGGGATACCGGCCTGCCGGCGACGCTCCGACCGAAACCCAGGGGACGGCGCCGGCCTCCCCCCGTTGAAGCGGATTCACAAAAAAGGAGCGATACCATGCTGTTGAATTCCATCACTCGACTGAATGTTCCCGGCCCCGAAGCCCGGGCCTTCATTGCCCGGGATCATCGGGTCATTTCGCCGTCCTACGGCCGTGAGCATCCCTTTGTGATGTCCCACGGCAAGGGGTGCTATGTGTGGGATGTGGACGGCAACCGGTATCTGGATTTTGTGGCTGGCATCGCCGTCAACGCCACCGGGCACTGCCACCCCCGGGTCGTCCAGGCCATCCAGGAACAGGCCGAGCAGTTCATCCACATCTCGTCCGACTTCTACCACCAGCGCTGGATCGAGCTGTCAGAGCGCTTGAGCCAGATCGCGCCATTTGCGGAGCCGGCCCGGGTCTTCCTGGCCAATTCAGGCACGGAAGCGGTGGAGGCCGCCATCAAGCTGGCCAGCTACCACACAGGGCGCAGCCGCTTCATCGGCTTCATCGGTGGCTTCCACGGACGAACCCTGGGCGCGCTGGGTTTCACCGCCAGCAAGACCGTCCAGCGGGCCGGCTTCATGCCGGCACCGGCGGTGACCCACATCCCGTACCCCAACCCGTACCGGCCGGTCCTCCAGCCCATGCCCGGCGACCGGGACTACGGCGAAACAGTGGTGAACTATCTGGAGCAGGTGATCTTCCAGAACCTGGTCCCGCCGGAAGAGGTGGCGGCGGTTCTGGTGGAACCCATCCAGGGGGAAGGGGGCTACATCGTCCCACCGGATGGTTTCTTCCCCCGGCTGCGGGAGCTCTGTGACCGCCATGGGATTCTGCTGATTGTGGATGAAGTGCAGTCGGGGATGGGACGCACCGGAGAATGGTGGGCCATTCAACACTGGGGCGTGGAGCCAGACATCGTCTGCAGCGCCAAGGGAATTGCCAGCGGTGTGCCCCTGGGCGCGGTCATCGCCCGGGAACACATCATGACCTGGCCGGCAGGCGCCCACAGCAACACCTACGGGGGCAACCCCCTGGCCTGTGCCGCCGCGCTGGCCACCCTGGATGTGCTGGCCGAGGAGGGGCTGGAGAATGCCCGACTGCAGGGCGCATATCTGTTGGAGAGGCTGCGGAAGATGGCCGATCGACACCCCCACCTGGGCGATGTACGCGGCAAGGGGTTAATGGTGGGCGTAGAGCTGGTGGTGGACAGGGATTCCCGACGGCCGGCTGTGGCGCTGCGCAACCGGGTGAAGAAGCTGGCCTTCGAGCATGGCTTGTTGGTGATCGGCTGTGGCGTCAGCAGCATCCGGTTCTGCCCACCCCTGATCGTCAGCCGCCAGGAGGTGGACGAGGCGCTCCAGATCTTCGAACACGCCCTCACCCTGGCCGAGGAGGAGCAGGAGTAGGCCGGGCCTCACTCGATGGTGATGGATTCCAGGCCCGGCTCCGCCTCCGGATAGCGCATGTCCAGCGCTTCCAGCGCATCCACGATGACCTGGGAAACCACCAGATTCCGGTACCACTTGCGATTGGCCGGCACGATGTACCAGGGCGCGTAGGAGATGCTGGTCTCGCGGATGGCGTCGGCGTAGGCCTGCATATACTCGTCCCAGCGCTTGCGTTCGGCCAGGTCTCCTTTGTTGAACTTCCAACGCTTGTGGGGCGTGTCCAGCCGGGCCTGCAGGCGCTCCTTCTGCTCTTCCGGCGAAATGTGCAGGAAAAACTTGAGGATGGTGGTCCCCTCATCGGCCAGGAGTTTCTCGAACTGGCGGATGTGCTCATACCGCCGCTGCCAGACCTCCGGCGGCACCAGGTTGTGGACCCGCACCACCAACACATCCTCGTAGTGGCTGCGATTGAAGATGACTATCTCGCCGCTGCCCGGCGTATGTTTGTGAACCCGCCAGAGGTAGTCATGGCGGAGTTCCTCGGGCGTGGGAACTTTGAAGGCCGCCACCCGGACGCCCTGGGGGTTAACGCCGTCGAAGACGTGGCGGATGGTCCCATCCTTGCCGCCCGTGTCCATGGCCTGGAGCACGATCAGGACCTTGTGCTTTCCTTCCGCGTAGAGGAGCTCCTGCAGGGCTTCCAGCCGGCGGTTGAGCGCCTTGGTTCGTGCTTTCCCTTCCGCTTTCGAACCGGAAAACACCGACCTGTCGTCTGGATCCCACCGGCTCAGGTCGACGGCCATGCCGGGCTCGACCCGATAGTGGTCCACCGTCTTGTCTACCATGTG
This sequence comes from Litorilinea aerophila, assembly GCF_006569185.2. Lineage (NCBI taxonomy): Bacteria > Bacillati > Chloroflexota > Caldilineae > Caldilineales > Caldilineaceae > Litorilinea > Litorilinea aerophila. The sequence goes on from NZ_VIGC02000009.1 coordinate 215,625, forward strand.
ACAGTTCCTTCTCTTTCAGGCAGATTGCATTCACCCAGGACCGTCGCTACCACGCCACGGTGCCGGTCGATGGTGCGTCCGGGGGCGCGATGGAATCGACCCCAGGCAGCAAGCTGTGATACGATTTTGAGGCCATAGCCCTGAGACCATAGCATAAGGTGGCTTCAGGAGCAAGCCAGTTGGCCTGGCCGGATCTGCCCCCCGCTCTGGGGCAGAAGGGAGAACGACAGGGGGAAGGAAGCCCATGACCATGCCATTGAACCAGCCAGATTTTTCCCTGGCCGAGAAGGTGGCCCTGGTGACCGGCGCGTCCCGGGGGATTGGCGCAGCCATCGCCCGCACCTACGCCGCGGCCGGGGCGAAGGTGGTGTTGGCCAGCCGCAAACAAGAGGCCCTGGACGAGGTGGCTGCCCAGATCCAGGCGGCCGGGGGGACGGCGCTGGCCGTGGCCGCCCACACGGGCGACCCGGCGGCGGTGGCGCATCTGGTGGAACGAGCCGTGGAAACCTACGGCGGCGTGGACATCCTGGTCAACAACGCGGCCACCAGCCCCCACTTCGGCCCCCTGCTTACCGCCCAGGAGAGCCACTGGGACAAGACCCTGGACATCAACGTCAAGGGATACTTTCGCCTGGTCCAGGCCTGCGTGCCCGCCATGCGGGCCCGGGGCGGCGGGAAGATCATCAACGTGGCCTCCATCGCAGGTCTGCACCCCCAGCCGGGCATGGGTATCTACTGCGTCAGCAAGGCTGCGGTGATCATGCTCACCCAGGTGCTGGCCCAGGAGCTGGCGCCCGATGGGATCCAGGTCAACGCCATTGCGCCCGGCTACGTCCAGACCCGCTTCAGCCAGGCCATCTGGGACAACCCGACCCTGAACGACGCTGTGTTGCGGTCCATCCCCCAGCGCCGCATGGGCCGGCCCGAAGAGCTCACCGGCATCGCGCTCTACCTGGCCGCGCCGGCGTCTGACTTTACCACCGGCGCGGTCTTCGTGATCGATGGGGGGCAGAGTGTGGCCAGCCTGCTTCCTCCGTAATATCGATTGTCTAATCACAGGACATAGTAGGTCACGTTTCCATACATGACCGTTTGTCCGGTATGGAAACCGGATCTACGAAATCAGAGGGCCACTTCGCCAGACAAACTTCGCAAGACAATCGGTATCGTCTGTCCGCCAAGAAATGGGGGCTCATCTACCACAAATGTGCGCTACCCACCCCGGCTTCGCAGGGAACCAAACAGGTTCGCACACA